>VAXM01000037.1 GCA_005883335.1 Actinomycetota bacterium | reverse complement strand
TACAACACTTCGTTCTCTGCCGAAGCATGGGCGTAGTACGCTGCCGGCATGACCGAGGCGGATCTCGAGTACATCTCGTCCAACTACCTGACCCTCGAGCAGCTCTGCGACGGCCGAGCCGAATCGCCCCACGAGCTGCGAAGCCTGATCGCGGCGAGGAGACTGCCCGAGCCGTCCTACGTTCTGCCCGACGGCACCGGCATGTTCCCGGCCGACTACTTCCGGCTCGTCGACGAGGCGGGCGGCGTCGACGGCCTGGGCGAGCACTTCGCCGCGCGCCATCGCGCCGCGGACGGCAAGGATGTCGACCAGGACTGGGAGATGTACCTGGACGGCACCTGGGGCATCTGCCTGCGGGACGTCACGCCTGAGACGATCGTTCGCAAGAACACCCTCGTCTCGTCGCTGTGCGAGCTCCTGGTTCTGGCCCGCACACGTGAGCCGGAGTGGCAGACGGCGCTCCGGGAGCAGGTCGACGAGCTCGACGAGCTCGAGCGGGAATTTGCGCCCGACTACGACCGCAGCGACGCGATGGACCGCCCGCCGACGCGTGACCTGATCATCGCGGCGGCGCGGGAGCGGTACCCGCAGGTCTTCGCGGCGTGAGGGGCGAAGCCGATGTCGCCGCCGCGGCCGCGCTGCTCGCCGAGCCTGCGCGCGCGGCGCTGGTAGTCGCGCTGACGGAGCACGAGACGCTGCCCGCGAGCGCGCTCGCCGCTCATGCCGGCATCGCGCCTTCGACGGCCAGCGAGCACCTGCGGAAGCTGGTCGCCGGCGGGTTCCTCGCTTCGCGCAAGAACGGCCGGCACCGCTACTTCAGCCTCGCCGACCCGGCCGTGGCAGATGCGATCGAGGCGCTCGCCTGCGTCGCTCCCCAGCCGCCCGTGCGTTCGCTGCGCGAGGCGACGAAGAGCGAGCTGATCCGCTCCGCGCGGACGTGCTACGACCATCTCGCAGGCCGCCTCGGCGTCGAGCTCGCAGCAGCCCTCGAGCGCGAGCAGGTCGTGATCCGCCGGAACGGCGACTACGAGCTCGGGCCGAAGGCGGAGGCGCGCTGTGAAGCGCTCGGAATCGATCTCGCCGAGCTGGAGGCTCAGCGGCGACCCGTCGTCCGTGGCTGCCTCGACTGGAGCGAGCGGGAGCTGCATGTCGCCGGAGCGCTCGGAGCCGCGCTGGCGAGCCGCTTCTTCGAGCTCGGCTGGATCCGGCGCCGCGATGGGAATCGCTCCGTCGAGGTCGTCGACGCTAACGCAGTTCTTTGTTCGAGCAGCAGCGCGACGAGCACGACCACGCCGGCCGTCGCCGCGTAGCCCATCGCCTTGACCACGATCTGGTAGATACCGAGCCCCAGGCCGAACACGAGCGAGAGCAGCCCGAAGACGTAGAAGAAGACCAGCGGGTGGAAGTCCCGGATCACGTACTTCTGCCCGAGCCGCCACCAGAAGCGCTTGATCAGGAGCCACCAGATCGTCGGGATCACCTTCCGCAGCCGGATCCCGGAGCGCTCGCCGACGCCGTAGATCGGCCGCGAGGGCACGTCCCGCACCTTCGCGTTCCAGACGTTCAGGTGGACGAGCATGTCGTTCGGAAAGCCGTAGCGCGGATAGAGGTGGTCGAGGTCGAGCAGCCCGAGCATCCGACGCCCGATCGCCGTGTAGCCCGACTGCGCGTCCGCGACATGCCAGTAGCCGGACGCGACCTTCGTCCAGAGCGACAGGACCGCGTTGCCGAGGTAGCGGCTGTGCGGGATCAGCTGCCAGGCCTGGCCGGTGAAGAGGCGATTCGCTTTCGCGTAGTCGACCTCGCCGCGCGCGACCGGTACGACCAGGTGCTCGAGGTCCTCCGGGTCCATCTGATTGTCCGCGTTCATCACGACCGCGACGTCGATGCCGTCCTCGAGCGCCTGCCGGTAGCCGGTCATGACCGCGGCGCCGACCCCGCCGTTGCGCTCGCGCGCGGTCACCGAGATCCGCGGATCCGCGGCCGCTGCCGTCCGCGCTCGTTCGACGGTTCCGTCCGGAGAGCCGTCGTCGACGACGTAGATCCGGTCGACGAACTCCGGAATTCCGCCCAGGGTCGAGGGCAGGAGCTCCTCCTCCTGGTACGCGGGGACGACGACGCCGACGGTTTTGCCCTCGATCACCGGTCGGTCAGCGTAACGCCTCGACCCAGTCGAGCCGTCTGCCGCAGAGGCTGCGCGCGTCCGCGGGAGCGACGGTCTCGACCGGCTCGCGCGAGTCGACCGCGCTGAGAGCGGCGGGCCCGAACGAGAAGGGCGAGCCGGCGCTGCCCGGGCGCCAGCCGCCTCTGGCGGAGCGGATCGTCACGAGGTGGCGGCCGGCTGCGAGCGAGGCAGTGCCGAGATCGCTGAAGACGCCCGGCCAGTTCAGCTCCATGCGGAGCGCGCCGACCTCGTGGCCGTCGACCGAGATCGACGAGCGCCCGTACCAGTCGCCCCCCAGCCAGGCCGTGTACTCCCCGGCAGCCGCGAGAGTCACGGCTACGCGTCTCTCGCCTGCAAGCGGCGGAGGGCCGAGCCAGATCGCCTGCGGGCGCGTCGCCGTCGCGAGGGTCGCCACGCCGGGAAGACGTGCGAGCCTGAGGACATCCGGGCACTTAGGGACCGCGGCCGCCTGGTTCGCGTCGCCGAGGCCGAGGTGTTCCAGGATCGTCTGTGGCGGATGCACGGGCCGCTGCCAGGCCTCGTAGTAGCGGCCGGCGCTGACGAGCGAGTAGACCGAGGGCGGGCGGCTCTCGGCCGGCCCGCGGCGCAGCACAAGCGTCCGGTACACGAGCACGCCGTCGAGCCGGAAGCGGTCGATGTCCGCCGACTCGCCCTTGTCGAGGGTCTTGCCGTTCGTCAGGTAGTCGAAGCGGCGGCGCAGCTCCGAGGCGCCCTCGGGGCCGGCCCGCCGCAGGAAGTGGCGGACTCCATAGGCCTGATAGTCGGTCATCAGCGTCGGGCCCTGGCCCGCGATGCGGTTCCCGATCGCTTCGAGCTCGTGCAGCTGTGCGCGCGGGGCGAGCCACACCTTGTGGTACTGGAGCGTGTTCGACCACAGGACGCCCACCGCGATCGCCAGCGCCGCGATTCCCGCCTCGACCACTCGCCGGTAGGCGAGGCCGGCCCCGCAGCCCGCGAGCGCCGCTGCGAGGAAGGCCGGTGACGCCATCGCGAGCGTCTTGCCGACGACCCACGGCGAGCTGAGCGGCACGAAGATCGCGCAGCCGAGCCCTGCGATCGCGACGTAGGCCGGGAGCGCCCAGCTCCGCCGCTGCCAGGCCCACCAGAGGCCCACCGCGGCGGCGGCGAGGAGGAGCGCGATCAGGACGTAGGTCGAAGCACCCAGGGAGTGGGGCGGACGCAGACGGAAGTCACCTGAAAGCCAGACGCCGAAGAGCTGGAACCCGCTCAGCGGCTCGATCAGGTTCGCGAGCTCGCTCTCCTTGCCGAACGCGGTCAGATGCGAGAGCCAGCTCGCCGCTGCGACGAACGACGGCACGGCGAGGACGGCGGTCGCGGCGACGAGCACCGCGGCCCTCGGCAGCAGCGCGCGACTGGGGCCGAGGAACGCGATCGCTCCGGCCGCGAGAAGCGCGGGGAAGAGCCAGGCGCCTCCCGGGAGGCTGAGCACGCAGACGAGCGCGGCTGCGGCGGCCCCGAGCGGGATCGCGGCGCGCGCTCGTCCCGCGAGCGCCCACGGCAGGAGCGCCGCGATCAGCGCGAGCAGCCACGCGCCGGCGAGCTCCTTGATCCCTCCCCAGAGCGCGTAGCCGAAGAGGATCGCCGGCTGCGCCGCGATGAATGCCGCCGCAGCCCGGAGCGCCCGCCCCGCGATCAACCCGTCGAGGAGCGCGTAGAGCGAGAGCGCGAGCATCGCGGCGAGGAAGGTCAGGTACGGCTGGTAAAGCCACGCGATGTCGTACGAGAGAAGCACGTGCCCGATTCCGAGCGGCATCAGGCTTCCCGTCGGATAGCCGAGGGACAGGGATGTCGCGAGCGTCGCTTCGTAGGTCGAGGGCGCGAGGTGAGCCAGGCTCCGCGCGTGCTCCATGACGCGGTCGGTCATCGCGAAGTACGTGGCCGTGTCGTCGAGCTTGATGTAGCCGTCGAAGGTCGCCCGGCCGGAGAGGACGGTCGGTGCCGCGAAGGCGGCGAAGGCCGCGACCGCCGCTCCGGCCGGACACGCGCGGTGGCGGCCGCGCCAGGGCGGCACGAGCAGGAGCCCCGCTACGGCCAGGGCGACGGCCAGCGGCGCGGAGAGCTCCGCGGTCGCGTCGGTCAGCGTGGCGAACTGGCCCGCGAGGATGACGATCGTGAAGCCCGCAGGGAGGAGCAGGGGCCCGGGCAGCCGCTCGCCTGCAGCCAGCTCGAGGAGCCGCCCGCAGCCCAGCGACAGGCCCCCGAGCACGAGCGGGTACGCGACCCAGGCGACGAGCAAGGCGAGCAGTTAGGGGACGGGCGCGATCCGGCCCGAGTCGATCAGGCTGCGCGCGCGCTTCGGCGAGGGGTCGTAGACCTCGATCTGCACGTCCTTCAGGTCCGGGTACGCGACGTAGATGTTGGTCGGCGAGGCCTTCGCGTACACCGCGAACCCGCCGCGCGGCGCGGGGAACGACGACTCGCCGCCCTTCCTGGCGATCCCGTTGAGGACCTTGTACGCGTCCGGCACGGGATACGTACCGACGATCGTGTAGGCCGTGCTCTGGCTCCCTACCGGGATGCTGTGCGGGAGGTAGCGCACGTAGATCCGCCCGCTCGACGTCTCTGTGAGCTCGTAAGTGGTGTTCGCCGCGGGGCCGGCCCAGTAGACCGGGTGGCCGGCGTCCTTAGCGACCTCGCTCATCCGTTCGGGGGTCGCCGCTGTCGGCGCGATGGTCGTGATCTTCGCCTTGGACGAGCCGCCGCCGCGGATCGCGACCAGCCAGACGACGAACCCGATCGCGAGCGCGACGGCGATGACGGCGCCGATGCGAATCTCCTGGCGCCGCGCCCAGGGGGGAATGGGGCGGTGCTCCACCGTCATCACAGCATAGGTTCAGTCCCGGCCGGGGCGGTCCTGCGCGAGGCGGCTACAATGCGCCTTCCAAGGGCGGTTAGCTCAGTTGGGAGAGCACCAGCTCGACAAGCTGGGGGTCACTGGTTCGAGCCCAGTACCGCCCATCTCACTTCGCAGCGGCGCACGCGTCGCTGCTCGTTTCACGGGGGACACCCTGGCACGATCGGAGTCAAGACGATCGCGCGAGTGCTATCCACGCGGCGAGGGCCGCGAGCTTCTGGTCTTCTGCCCAGGGCGGCCCGATCTCTCGCCGCAGGTCGTCGATCCGATGCTTTAGCTCGTCCTGTGTGACGCCGAGCGCAGATTCGCCCTCCTCCCAGATCGATCGCTTCGGGATCGCCTCGGCGTCGAGTCCGAGAGACTCGGCACCTTGCAGCAGGGCACGCTGATAGAGCCGTCCTTCCGCTGCATGCGCGAGGGCGTGCGACGCGAGGATCGACTCGAGCCGCGCTCCGGCGGGGAATTCCCCGACGACGACTGCGCAGGAGCGCACGACGGTGTCCACCTCCTGCAGCGCTTGCTCGAGAGCCACGGCCGCTTGTGCGGCGGCGATTCGCTCGGCCGCCTTGACGAGGTTAGCCGCCGCCGTGGGCTCTAGTCCGCGGGCAGCCTGGTAGGCGTTCTTCCTCACACGCCCGCTGGGATCGGCGAGCTCCGCGCGGCCTCGGAGGAGAATCTCGGGCCGAGCAAATCGCCCGGCGACCACGACGAGGGCGGCCCAGCCCGTATGGGCGCGACAGCCGAGTGCTGCTACCCGCGGCCTTCCGCTCATAGGCAACCGCGGTGAGTGTGTCAGAGCGTCGAGCGCTCCATTCATCCGCAACATCGATTGCGCTCGGTCTGTGCGGCATCTCTGCGGATGGTCCCTGCAGGGGTACGAGCAACGGGCGGCATCCGCCGTCGCTCACACGACCCGAGAGGCTCTGTCGTGTCCAGACGCCGCCCAGCCGCACCGGGGGACCTGGCTTAACCGAGCCCACTCGCGCTTAAGGGCGCGTTTCGGGCTGGTCTCTCGGCCCGCCCGACCCGCCGGCGAGCGGCGAGCGCGCCTGGTCGTAGACTCCTGCGGGTGGCGCCAGAGCTCCCGAAGCCCGACATTCGACCGCAACTGCGCGAGCTGCTCGTGTGGTACGACGACGTGCTTCAGAGGATCGCGTCCGGAGCGCTCGTGGAGCCCGGCGTGGCCGAGCACGTGACCGAAGAGCGGGAGTTCGCCGCTCGTCACCTCGAGCTTCTGGATGCCGACGAAGGTCCTCGAGACATGGACGAGGCATAGGGACTCCTTGTCCGCGGCAGACGGGCATCGCCAAGAATCGCGATCATTGAGGAGCCGCTCGAGCGTCTGACGGACGAAGTTGCCCCGCCAGGCTCGACGCCCGGCTCCCGACAAACAAGCCCCGTAGGGGGCCTCTTCGGCGTCCTTGACCTCAGCCTCCTGGGGCAGCGAGGATGGTCGGCATGCGTCTCGGAGCTAGGAAGGACGCTAGGGGAACGTGGTTCTTTCTGATGGTCGGCGCGGTGATCGGGCTAGCGCTCGGCATCCTTGTAAGCGTGACCACCGACGTTCCTGTCGCGCCTGAGGCCGGGTTGGCGCTCGGTGCGCTCGTCGGATGGCTCTCCCGCCGGGTCAGCACTTAGCCGCAGGGTGATGAGCCTCCCTGACCCTCTATCAGGCCCTCGGGCCTAGAGCTCCCGGAGTGGCATAAGCCGGGCCGCCGAAAGTGCAGCGGTGCCGCTTCCCCAGCGGGTCGTGATGGCTGGAAAGAAACGCCGTGGCGGCGCGTCTTGTGTAAAGGGAGATTCAGGTGCTTAGGCTTTTCGCCGCGAGGGGCGGATAATGGACGTCGGGATGGCGGCACCCACGCGCATCGGCACCGAGGTCGCCGGATTCCGGATCGAGTCGATGCTCGGCCGGGGCGGCATGAGCGTCGTCTACGTGGCTGAGCAGACCCGCCTCGGCCGGAAAGTGGCGCTCAAAGTGCTGACCACCGAGCTGGCCTGGGACGAGACCTTCCGCGAGCGGTTCGTCCGCGAGTCGCACATCGCGGCCACGATCGACCACCCGAACATCATCCCGATCTACGACGCCGGCGAGGCCGACGGCTTGCTGTACATCGCGATGCGCTTCGTGCAAGGGCCCGATCTCAAGGAGATCCTGAAGCGCGGCGCGTTCGGCGTCGGCCGCACGATCTTCCTGATCGAACAGCTAGCCAGCGCGCTCGACACCGCCCACGCGCACGCGCTTGTCCACCGCGACGTGAAACCGGGAAACATCCTCGTCGAGGAGACGACAGATCACGCCTACCTGACCGACTTCGGAGTCGCCAAGCAGACCACCGCCCGAGGGTTGACGTCGACAGGGCACTTCCTCGGCACCGTCGAGTACGCGGCACCCGAGCAGATCGAGGGAGGGGCGGTCGACGCCCGCACCGACGTCTACGCTCTCGGTTGCGTCCTGTACGAGTGCCTAACCGGTTCGCCGCCGTTCTCGCACGGCACCGAGCACGCCGTGCTGCACGCACATCTCGTCGAGCCGCCTCCGTCTGTCAGCCGCGTTCGTCCCGACCTTCCGCAGGCATTCGACGGCGTGATCGCAACCGCAATGGCCAAGGCGGCCGAGGACCGGTTCGACTCGTGCGGTGAGCTCGCGCATGCCGCGCGAAACGCCGCAAGCGGCGCCGTGCGCCGCGTCGACGGAGCAACGCCGGGACGGGCGCCGACGATCGCCTCGGCGCCCCCCGCCCCGCAGGAGGCGTCGACGCCCCCCGAGCCTGAGACCGATCCCGCGGCGGCGGTTCCACCGGAACCCCCGGCAGAGGACCGTGCCCCGGCGCGCGGGCCATGGCTGACGCCGGCGAGGCAGCTGCTGCTGACGCTGCTGCTCGTCGTCGTGGCGGCGGCTGCCTCGGGCATCGTCGTCTACTTCCTCACCCGGGGTGATCACGTGACGACTCCGGCCCCCGCCCCCAAGGCACTCGCATTCCACACGCTCGCGGAGATCGTTCCCGCGCCCGTCTGGAACACGTGCAAGAAGCAAGCCAAGCCTCGGCCCGGGGCGCTCGAAACCGCGGTCTGCCTGCCGCCGGCGCATCCGACCACGTTCACTCCCGATCGCCTCGAGCTGTCGGCCTTCCCGAGCGGCGCGGCGGTCGTGCGCGCCTACGAGGCCGAGCGCCGCCGCCACCACGTCGCTCGGAATCAGGGGAGCTGCAACGGGCTGAGCTGGGGCGGCGAGGGAACGTGGCTGCACAACCCGGCCGCGCCCGGAGCACCACCGAAGACGGGCGGCTCGCGCTTCTGCTACTTCGCCGGCCACAAAGCGGTGATCGTGTGGACGCACCGGAAGTTCGGTCAGGCCACCCACACCGACCTGCTGGGCATCGCGCAGGAGGGTGGCAGCGACCATCCGGGCCTCTACAACTGGTGGAGGTTCTGGCACCATCGCCTCGGCAAGACCTTCTTGTGATGCAGGGGGGCGCCCTCCTGGCCGTTCTGGACGGGGCAGAGAGCGGGCGCCGGGTCAGGATCGCGGAGAGGCTCACCCTGGGCCGCGGCGAGGAAGCCGGGGTGCTGATCGATGACCCGGAGATCTCCCGCACGCACGCGATCCTCCGCCCGACGGCGGACGGGCTCGAGCTCCAGGACCTCAGCTCGCTGAACGGGACCTGGGTGAACGGAGAGCGGATCAGCGGCCCGACGCTGCTCGCTCCTGGAGACGTGGTCAAGCTCGGAGCCACGCGGATCGAGGTCCTCTCCGTCGGCGACCGCCCGCTCAGCTCGGTTCCGCCCACGTCGTCGACCCCGGTCGACGCCGAGGGCGAGCTCCGTCCCGTGAGCGTGCTCTTCGCGGACGTCGTCGGCTCGACGTCCCTCGCGGAGCGGCTCGAGCCCGAGGACTTCAGGGCCCTGATGGGGGGATGCGTCGACCGGATGTGCCGTGCGGTCGAGCAGTTCGGAGGAGTCATCGACGCCTACATGGGAGATGGGATTGCCGCCTTCTTCGGCTTTCCGGCCGCGACCGAGGACGACGCTGACCGGGCTGCGACCGCGGCGTTGAGCGTGATTAAGGCGATCGACGAGTACGCAAGCGACGTGCGGGAGACGTGGAACCTCCCCGACCTCCACGTTCGTGTCGGCGTCAACAGCGGACAGGTCGCGATCGGCGTCGTCGGCGGCGCCGAACGCCATCCGGTGGCGCTCGGCGACACGATGAACGTTGCGGCCCGGCTGCAGGGCGCTGCCCCGCCAAGCACGATCGTGATCGGCGGAGCAACAGCGCGAAAGCTCGGCGGCCGCTTCCTCCTCGCGCCGCTTGGGCACCTGGGGGTGCGAGGAAGGGACGCGCCGGTCGAGGCCTGGCGGCTCTTGGGCCCGCGGCCGGACCACCGAAGGCGTCAACCGCCGCGACTCGTCGGCCGGGCGAACGAGACGGCCCGGCTCCTCGAGACCGCGAACGCCCTTCGTGGCGGCGGGGGAGGGCTCATGCTCCTCGACGGCGAGCCGGGAATCGGGAAGACGAGGCTGCTCGAATGGCTGCGGGAGCAGCTAGGGAGCGACGTCACCTGGCTTGAAGGCAGCTGCGTGTCGTTCGGCGGACAGCTCTACCAGGCCCCCGCAGAGGCTCTCCGACGCTGGGTTGCGTCGGACGACATGGGGCGGCGGACCTCGACGCTGGAGCGTCTCGGGCTCGAGCCGGATGCGCTTCCGTACCTCGCCACGCTCATGGCGGCGGGGAGCGGCGGCGAGCACGCCCGCGGCGCGAACGGCTCGGCAGGCGACCTGGGTGCCGCGCTCGCCCGGGCATACACGGCCTGGATCAGCGGCCTCTGCCGGGAGCGGCCGGTTGTTCTCGCCGTCAACGACATTCACTGGGCGGATCGCCCGACGCTGGAGCTGGTCGAGTCGCTCGTCGATCTGCTCGACAGGCTTCCGCTGCTCATTGCGGCGACGAGCCGCGTCTCCGCCGGCGCGAGCGAACGCCACTTCCGTGAGCGCGCACGGCAGGGGCGGCCGGACCGCGTCGTCGAGCTGACGCTCGGTCCGCTCGGCGAGGCTGAGGCCGACCAGCTGCTCTCGGACCTGTCGCCCGGCGAGCTCGCGCCCGAGGCGCGGCGAGAGGTGGTCACGCTCGCCGAGGGCAACCCGTTCTACCTCGAGCAGTTACTGCGGTCGTTGCTCGAGACCGGAGGACTCGCGGCGCGTCACACCTGGGCGTTGACACGTCCGGCCGCGCAGCTGCCGAGCGGGCTCGAGAGCCTGCTCGTCGCACGCGTCGCCGGCCTGCCGCGAGATGCCCGCCGCGTGGCCCATGCCGGGGCGGTGCTCGGCCGGACGTTCGCTCCGACGCTGCTGGCGTCGGTCTCGGGGGTCGAGGACGTGGAGTTGAACCTCGCGCGGCTCCTGCGGGCGAACATCATCCGCGAAAGCCGGCCGGTCCCGAACCGCGAGTACGCCTTCACCCACGGCCTGCTTCAGGAGGCGGCGCTCTCGACCCTGACGCGGGCAAGACGGCGCGAGCTCTACCGCTCCGTTGCGACAGCGCACGAGCGGGTGTTCGCCGGTTCGCTTGACGAGCACCTGGAGCGCCTCGCCTTCTACTACGCGCGGGGCGGTGACCTTGAGCGCGCATTCGACTACCTCGAGAAAGCCGCGAACCGGGCGACCTCGCTCAGCGCCCACACGCAGGCCTCCGCGCTCTGGTCACACGCCGCGAGCATCGCCGATCGGATCAACGACCCCGAGGCCCGCGACCGCGTCAAGCGGCGCCTCGTGGAGCTCAGCGCCTAGCTGCTTGCCGTCTCGACATTCTCGTCGTCAACCACGCGCAACGGGCACGGCCGGCTTTGGACCCGACCGCGGAAGAGATCGAGGCCTTCCTGCACGAGAACGTGCCCGCCTCGTCGCGTGGCTCTGCAGCGACCAGGCCCACTGGATCACGTACCTCGTCCGAGGGGTTGCCAGTAGCCGCGCGGCGGCTAGAATTTAGGCATGCCTCAAGAATTAGTTCAGGCTCCCGAACTAACCGCTGCCGTGCAGGACTACGCGAAAGCGATCTATTCGCTGGAGACGCGCGACGGCACGGTCTCGACGACCGCGCTCGCCGAGCGCCTCGACGTGCGGCCGGCTTCGGTCTCCGGGATGCTGCGGAAGCTCGCGGTACTCGGCCTGGTCGAGCACGAGCGCTACCACGGGGTCCACCTGACCGAGCGCGGCCGGCTGGTCGCACTCGAGGTGATCCGCCATCACCGCCTGCTCGAGCTCTTCCTCGTCGAGAACCTGGGCATGAGCTGGGACGAGGTCCACGCGGAGGCCGAGGTGCTCGAGCACGTGCTCTCGGAGGGCCTCGAGGAGCTGATCGCCGAGAAGCTCGGTGACCCGAAGCTCGACCCGCACGGCGACCCGATCCCGAGTCGTGAGCTGACGATCGCCGACGACCAGGCGCGTGCGCTCTACGACCTGGAGCCGGGCGAGCGGGTGACCTTCGTGCGTGTCTCCGACGCCGACCCGGAAATGCTGCGCTACCTGGCCGAGCGCGGCATCGCCCCGGGCGCGCGCCTCGAGGTGGTCGAGCGCCAACCGTTCGACGGGCCGCTCTACGCGCGCTCCGGCGGCGAGGTGCACGTGCTCGGAGCGACCCTGGCGCGCGCGATGCGCGTCTCGGAGGACGCATGACTCCCCCTCTCGAAGCCACCGCCACCGTCGACGCGGTCGGCCTGAGCCCGGTCGAGCGGATCCTCGCCAAGGGCCGGTGGAAGGCGACGCTGGCGATGCTCGGCCCTGCATTCGTCGCCTCGATCGCATACGTCGACCCGGGGAACTTCGCCACGAACGTCAGGGCCGGCGCCCAGTTCGGCTACCTGCTCGTCTGGGTGATCGTCGCCGCCAACCTGATGGCGATGCTGATCCAGTACCTGTCGGCGAAGCTCGGAATCGTCACCGACCGAGACCTGCCGGAGAACTTCCGCGAGCACTATCCGCGCCCTCTCTCCTGGGCGATGTGGGTCCAGGCCGAGCTGATCTCGATGTCCACGGACATCGCCGAGTTCCTCGGTGCCGCGCTCGGGCTGAACCTGCTCTTCCACGTGCCGCTCCTGCCGGCGGGCGTGATCACCGGCTTCGTTGCCCTCGGGATCCTCGCGCTGCAGCGCCACGGCTACCGCCGCTTCGAGCTCGCGATCACGGCGCTCCTCGGGCTGATCTTCCTCGGCTTCCTGTACGAGGCGCTCAAGATCGGTCCCTCTGCCTCTGCGACGGCCGGCGGGCTGATCCCGCATCTCTCCGGCAACGACTCGCTCTACCTGGCCGTCGGGATCATCGGTGCCACCGTGATGCCGCACGCGATCTACCTGCACTCGGCGCTCACGAACGGGCGCGTGCAGGCTCGGAACGACTATGAGCGGAAGCGCATCCTCCGCTTCGAGCGCCTGGATGTGTTCATCGCGCTCGGGCTTGCCGGCCTCGTCAACCTGACGATGCTCGTGGTCGCGGCCAAGCTCTTCCACGCGCACGGCCTCATCAGCGTCGACACGATCCAGGGCGCTCACGCCGGGTTCTCGCATCTCGTCGGCGGCGGCGCCGCGCTGGCCTTCGCGGTGGCGCTGCTCGCTTCGGGCGCTTCGTCGTCGAGCGTCGGCACGTACGCGGGCCAGGTCGTCATGGCCGGGTTCGTCAACCTCCGCATCCCGCTGATGGCTCGCCGCGTCATTACGATGCTGCCCGCACTCGTCGTGCTCGCGATCGGCGTCAGCCCGACGAGCGCGCTCGTCCTCAGCCAGGTCGTCCTCTCCTTCGGGATTCCCTTCGCGCTGATCCCGCTCGTGATGCTGACTTCCCGGCGCGACGTGATGGGCGTGCACGTCAACAAGCGCCTGACGACCACCGTCGCCTGGGGGATGGCGGTCGTGATCTCGGGGTTGAACGTCTTCTTGCTCGCGCAGACCTTCGGACTGGCGTAGTGCTGGTCGCGCTCGGGGCCGGGCTAGGGCTCGGGTTCACGGTCGGCGCCCAGCCGGGACCGATGTCGCTCTTCCTCGTGCGTTCGACGTTGCGCGGCTCGCTTCGGACCGGCCTCGCGATCGGAGCCGGGATCGCGGTGATCGACGTCCTCTACGCGGGTATCGCAGCGGCGGGCCTGGCGCCGGTCCTCGGCACCGTTGTCGTGCGTGTCGTCCTCGGTGTGCTCGGATCGGCCGTGCTGCTTGCCCTTGGACTGCGCACGCTCTGGTCGGCGTTCCGCGTCCGCGCGGGCGGCGAATGGGACGACGAGGTGCGGACGCCCCGGCGCGCCTTCGTGACCTCGCTCGGGGCAACCGCGACGAATCCTCTGACGATCGCGCTCTGGACCGGCGGGTTCGCCGCCGCGGGCGCGGCGGCACATGTCCATTCGGGCCCGCCCGCGGTCGCGTTGCTGTTCGGAATCGGCCTCGGCAGCCTCGCTTGGTTCACGATTCTCAGCTCCGCGGTCTCGGTGAGCCGGCGCTGGCTGAGGCCGCCTGTCCTCCGCGGCGTCGATGTGTGCGCAGGGCTTGCGCTGACAGGCTTCGGCGCGCTGCTCGCCTACCGGACGATCACGGATTAGTCGTCGGCGACGTCGCGGCTCTTGAAGATGCCGTAGGCGAGCGCGAGCGGCACCGCGGCGAAGAGCGCCGAGACCCACGCTGCGCGCACGATCAGCGTCCAGTCGATCGGCGACATGAAGAGCCCGTGCCAGCCGTCGAACTGGTCGGAGAGCAAGTAGTGCTTGGCCCAGCTCTGGTGCACGAGCCCGGCGATCGCCTCCTGCCCGAGGGCGTAGACCAGGGTGCCGACGATCGAGCCCGCGCTGTTCCGCGTCAGCGTCGAGAGCAGGATCGCGAACGCGGCGACCGCGATCAGCGGCAGCGAGAAGACTCCGAGGGCGGCCACGCTGAGCCAGAGCGTGTGCAGCGTGGAGACTCGCACGCCGCTGAGGTTGGTGAGCGGGTTGAAGCCCCACGCAGCCGAGCCCGCGATCAGGCCTGCGGCGCCGAGGACGAAGGTCGTGGCGACGACGTAGGTGAACGACGCAAGCGTCTTGCCGGTCAGGATCTGGCCTCGTCGCAGCGACCGCGTCAGGATCATCTTCAGCGTCTTGCCCGCGTGCTCGCTCGCGACGATGTCGCCGGCGACGAGCGCGGCCACGAGTTGCGCGCCGAAGCGTGAGACGAAGTTCAGCACGACCAGCGCGAGCGCCAGGCCTGTGCGGCGCAGGTTGTGGCCGAGTGGCGCGTCGTAGGGCCCGCCCTTCTGAAGCGCCATCACCATCACGAAGACGACCGGCAGAACGGCCGCGGCGCCGAGCCCGATGTATGTCCGCTTCTGTGCGACGAGCTTGCGCAGCTCCCAGCGGTACGCGACGAGCGCGCCGGTCACGCGACCGCCTCCACAGGCTCGCCCTCGGTCAGCTCGAAGAAGAAGCTCTCCAGGCTCTGTTGCTCCGGCACGAGCGCCGTGATGCCGAGACCTGCGCCCACAAGCATGCGCGAGATCGCGGCCACCTCTTCCTCGGCGGCGCTGAAGGTCAGCTCGTCGCCGTCGGGGCTCACGTCGCGCGCGTCGGAGTGCTCCAGGAGGGTCAGGCGCGCGAGCCGCGAGTCGGTCGTGCGCAGCCGGTACCGGTTCGTGCCCGCGCTCGCGCGCAGGTCGGCGAGCATGCCCTCGTAGACGATCCGCCCGGTGCGGATGATCGCGACGCGGTTGCAGAGCTCCTCTACCTCGGCGAGGAGATGGCTGGAGAGCAGCACCGTGATCCCCTCGCCGGAGAGCCGATCGACGAGCCGGCGCATGTCGCGCATCCCGCCAGGGTCGAGGCCGTTTGTCGGTTCGTCCAGCAGCAGTAGCCGCGGGTCGCGGACGAGTGACGAGGCGACTCCGAGCCGCTGGCGCATGCCCTGCGAGTAGCCGCCGACCCGGTCGTCGGCCCGGCCGCTGAGGTCGACGAGCTGCAGGAGCTGGTCGATTCGAGCCCGTCCGCCGTCACGGTCGAACGCGGCGAGCAGCTCCAGGTTCTTGCGGCCGCTGAGATAGGGGTAGAAGTAGGGCGTCTCGACGAAGCCAGCGACGCCGTCGAGCGCTTCCGGCAGCTCGTGCTGGGGGTCGCGCCCGAAGAGCCGCGCCTCGCCGCCGTCCGGTCGAATCAGGCCGAGCAGGATCCGCAGGGTGGTCGTCTTGCCGGCGCCGTTCGGCCCGAGAAAGCCGTAGACGTCGCCCGGCTCGACGGTCAGGTCGACGTCGTCGACCGCGGTGATCGGGCCGTAGCGCTTGACGAGCCCGCGCGCCTCCACTGGCCGGTCGGAGGGCATCGCTCCCGAGAGTAGCTGCGGGCACCGGGCCCGCTGCGCAGTTCCCCTCAGGCGACCGGGATGGAGAAGCTTCCTCGGAAGACGTTCTCCGGGTCGTACTTCGCTTTGACCTCCTTCAGCCGCTCGTAGTTCGCGCCGTGCGAAACACGCAGGATCTCCTCGCCCTCCTCGGCGAAGCCGGGGAAGTTGAGGTAGGTGCCGCCGGGCGAGAGAGCGCTTGCCTCGGTAAAGAGGTCGCGGGCCCAGGCGAGGTTGTCCGTGTCGTCGCCGGCGGCCTCCCCGTTCGCCTCGATCCCGAACAGGAAGGGCGACCCGCGCTGCGCGAACGCGCTGCCGCCTTCCGGCTGGTTCCGCATCGCCCCGCCGAGGGCCCAGACGTCGATCGAGCTGAGCGCGGATGGCCGGCTGGCCGCGGCGCGATCGCAGAGCTCGGCTATCGCTTCGTCGACATCCGGGAGATAGAGCGACTTCCAGTAGTTCCGGCGCCCGTCCGGATACTCGGCATCGAAGAGCGATTGCGCGACGACGAACGGCATCGGGCCGCTCAGGTCGGCGATCGGAGTCGTCAGCTCGCGCAGAGGGCGAACCGCCTCCTCGGCCTCGTCCAGCGGGCCTGACCAGCAGCCGGCGAGGATGAACACCGGCTTCCCGTGCCACTCCGGCGGGAACGGCTCCTCGGCCGGGGCGTTCCACCACAGCGCAACCGACATCAGCTCGTCGGGGGCGTCGCGCATGATCTCGCGCCAGGCGAGGATGCCCTCCTTGCCGGCGTCGGCGGGGTAGAACGCGATCGCCATGAAGACCTCGGGCCCGACGTCGTGGAGCCGGTACTCCAGCGAGGTGGCGACACCGAAGCTCCCGCCACCGCCGCGCAGAGCCCAGAGCAGGTCTGGGTTTCGCTCGAGGTCGGCGTGTACGAGGCGCCCGTCCGCGGTGACCACGTCGGCGCCGATCAGGTTGTCGCACGAGAGCCCGTAATTACGCGTGAGGAAACCCATGCCGCCGTTCAGCGTCAGCCCGGCGATTCCCGTCTTCGAGACAACTCCGAACGGCGTTGCGAGGGCGAACGCCTGGGTCTCGTGGTCGACGTCGCCGAGCCTCGCGCCGCCGGCGGCGCGGACGGTATTCCGCTCGGGATCCACGAAGACGTTTCGCATGCCGGTCAGATCGACGACCACGCCGTCGCACAGCGCTGTCCCCGCGACGTTGTGTCCGCCGGAGCGGACCGAGACGGGCAGTCCGGCCTCGCTGGCGAACCTCACCGCCGCGATGACGTCTGCGGAGCCGCTGCAACGGACGACGAGCGCCGGTTGCCGCTCGATCATCCCGTTCCAGATGCGACAAGCCTCTGCATAGGCTGGATCGCCGCCCGTGATGACCTCTCCTCGAATCTGCCCGCGCAGATCGTCGAGCGCGGGGCCCGTAGCCGTCGCCGTGGTTGCCATGATTTCCTCCCTCTGAGCCGGTTGCGACGACCCTACAAGGCGTAACGCGGACGCGCTTCGGCAGACTATTAGGCGTGAACAAAATCAAGAAAACCGAAGCCGAGTGGCGGGCCGAGCTGAGCCCCGAGCAGTACCACGTCCTGCGCGAGAAGGGCACGGAGCGCCCGTTCAGCGGCGAGTACGACGACACATTCGAGCCCGGCAGCTACCGGTGCGCAGGCTGCGGCACCGAGCTGTTCAGCTCCGAGGCGAAGTACGACTCGGGCTGCGGCTGGCCCGCGTTCTACGCGCCGGCGAGCGGTGAGGCGATCGACGAGGAGACGGACGCGACCTTCGGCATGATCCGCACCGAGGTCATGTGCGCGGCCTGCGGTGGCCATCTCGGCCACGTCTTCCCGGACGGCCCCGCCCCGACCGGGCAGCGCTACTGCATCAATTCGGCAGCATTGAAGCTCGAGGAGGAGTGATAGTGGAGAAGAAGGCAACGTTCGGCGCCGGCTGTTTCTGGGGCGTCGAGGCCGCGTTTCGGCAAATCGACGGCGTGACGAAGACCGAGGCCGGCTACGAGGGCGGTCACCTGGACAACCCGACCTACGAGGACGTCTGCTCGCACAAGACCGGCCATGCTGAGGTCGTCGAGGTCACCTACGACCCGGAGCAGGTCTCCTACGAGGAGCTGCTCGGCGTCTTCTGGGCCAAGCACGACCCTACGCAGATGAACCGCCAGGGCTGGGACGTCGGCGACCAGTACCGCTCGGTCGTGTTCGTCCACGACGACGAGCAGCGTGCCGCCGCCGAGCGCTCGAAGGCCGAGCTCGACGCATCCGGCCGCTACCGCAAGCCGGTTGTGACCGCGATCGAGCCCGCGCAGACGTTCTACGCGGCCGAGGACTACCACCAGCAGTACCTGGAGAAGCGCGGCCGCTCCAGCTGCACTACAGCGCTGGCGCAGGCCGGCTAGTCCAAGAAGACGGCTACGGTCGCGGTGAAGCCGTGTAGGAACGGCTTCCCGCCGACCGGGCCGATCTCGCCGGCGCAGAAGAAGCCGGCCAGCGCGTCGCCTCCGAGCGCGTCGGCGACGGCCTGTGCGTCGTGGTCCGGTGCGGGGAACATGTTCGTGCCGCGGCCGTTGCAGGTGAAGAGCAGCGCGCCGGCTGCGGTGCTCCCGTCGAGCGCGTCGGCCAGTCCTTCGCGCAGATCCTCGTCGGCCGAGCGCGCGTCGCGGACGTGGAAGCGGAGCGTCTGGCCGACCCGAACGGGCTCCCCGATCGCGAGGGCGCCGGAATCTTCGTCTGCGCCGACGAGCCCGCGCATCAGGTAGTCGCCGCGCCGGTACTCGGAGCGGTTCTCGTCGATCACGAGACCGGCGAGCACTCCCCCTCGAGCCGCGAGGCCCTGCTGTTCGATGGTCATCGCGCGGAGCTCGTCGCGCAGCCGCTCCACCGCGGGCTTGCCGGCCAGCTCGTGGACGACGTTCTCGTCCGCGTCGGTGATCACCGAGTCGCTGCCGACCGGGGCACAACCCTGCGAGACCACCGTCTTGACGCGCACTCCACGGAGAACAGCGCCGACCGCACCCTCGTTCACCACCTCGCCGTCGACGAAGAGCGCCTGCGCCTCCGGCTCTCCCGTCCCGGCGGCCAGCCCGCCGACCAGCGGAACCTCGCTCTCGGTCTCGGCGAGCTTCGCGAGGAAGCCCGCGGCCGGGAACGTGAAGGGATCGACGAGCAGCGTGACGAGGTCGGCATCTTCGAGCGCCGGGATGCCGCCGACGGCGACGCCGTCGTCGAGCTCGAAGGCGCCGGCCTGGAAGGTCTCGATCCGGCTCCCGGGAAGGGCGCCGGCCCAGACCGCTGCGCCGGGCCCGTGCTCGAGCTCCCGGTCGCGGCCGACCACGCCCTGGGCAACGCAACCCAGGAGATGGGCCGGAGCGAGCTCCTCCGACGCTACGGCGAGCGCTTCCTCGGCCTCGTCGAGGTGGTCGGCAGAGAGGAAGAGAAAGGCCAGGTCCACGGCGGCGCCGCCGAGGGGCTCGCGGGCTTCCCGCGCAGCCTCGG
Source organism: Actinomycetota bacterium (assembly GCA_005883335.1). GTDB lineage: Bacteria > Actinomycetota > Thermoleophilia > Gaiellales > Gaiellaceae > AC-32. Next base: position 4,873 of record VAXM01000037.1, on the reverse strand, counting down.
CGGCGGCCTCCACGGCGCCGGCGGCGCCGGATAACCCCGCCCCGACCCGGCACGTGACGGTCTCGGGCCTCATGGAGCGGAGTCTACGGCTAACTCTTCCGGGCGCTTGCCCTGCCGCCCTTGCGGCCGGCGGCCTTCTTCTGGGCTGTCGTCCCGCCCTGGCTCGAATTGCTCCGGGACGAGCCCGAGCCGGACTTCTTCCCGCCGCGGCTCGACGCGCCGGGCGAGTTCGAGATCCGCGCGGCACGCTCCTTCGACATCCCCTTGTCCTTGAGCTTCTCGTACTGCTTCTCGTTCTTGACGCTCGGTCTCTTGTTCGGCACCGATCTCTCCTCTCAATCCTTCGAGATTTCCTCGACCAACTCGCCGGTCTTCTTCGCCTTGGCTTCCTCGGCGACGTCGGCCTGGGCGAGGACGCCGACCACACGCCCGTCCTCCTCGACGACCGGCAGCCGCCGAACCTGATGGGTCGCCATCAGCCGCAGCGCCTCCTCGAGGTCCTGTTGCGGATCGACGGTGACGGGAGCGGTCGACGCGACCTCACGCGTGGTGACGGTCTGCGGGTCCTTACCCTCGGCGACGACGCGCACCACGATGTCGCGGTCGGTCAACGTTCCGACGAGGCGGTCGCCCTCGACGATCGGGGCGATGCCCACGTTCTCTTGCTTCATCATCTTCGCGGCGTACGCGACCGGCTTGCCGGCGTCGATCGTGCACGGGTTCGATGTCATTGCGTCTTGGACGCTCTTACCCATGGCATCCCCTTTCTCGTTTTCGAGTCATATTCGGCTTGCCCGCCCAGGAGAGTCCGAAACGGCGAGAATGCGGCCGTGCGGCTGGAGGTGATCGAGGAGCGGATCAAGGACTTGGCGCTTGGTTTCCCGCAGGCGTACGAGGACCGGCCGTGGGGCGATTTCCCGGTTTTCAAGGTCGGCGAGAACAAGGTCTTCGGCTGGGCGGTCGTCGACGACGGGGCCGTCCACGTGACGGTCAAGCTCACCGCCGAGGAGCGGGAAATCGCCCACTTGCTGCCCTACGTGCGGACCGCGAGTTACGTCGGGCGGTACGGCTGGATCACCGCGGCGGTCACGGACGAGGAGTCGCTCGAGGCCGCCTGCGAGTGGCTGCGCGAGAGCTACTGGCTCAAGTGCCCGGCCGAGCTGAAAGCCGCCGTCGAGGGCGAAGACTGATTCAGTCGGCCTGAGGGTCGTCGTCGGCCCGCGGCTCGCCTTCCTCCGGGTCGGGAACCGGCGACTCCTCGAGCTCGTCGTTGCGGTCGTCCTCGCGCGGCTGGTCGTCGCTTTCCATGCTGCGTCCTTGCCCGCCATCCGCTACGCTGAATCCGTGATGTTCCGGGACACGCTCGGCTGACAACGCGCCTTCTGCGCCGCCTGAGCTCCCGCCTGCCCTTCGACCTTCTACCGCAATGAAAGTCGTCCTGCCCGACTCCACGGAGCTCGAGCTCCCGGACGGCGCGACAGGGCTCGACGCCGCGCGCGCGATCGGCCCGAAGCTCGCCGAGCAGGCCGTGCTCGTCCGCTCGGACGGTCGCGTCCAGGACCTGCGCCTGCCGCTCGAGGACGGCCAGCAGATCCAGATCCTCACCACCCGCGACTCGCAGGACCCGGACGCGCTCTACGTCCTGCGCCACTCGGCCGCGCACCTGCTGGCCGAGGCTGTCCGCCGCCTCTACCCCGGCACGAAGATCGCGATCGGACCGCCGATCGAGAACGGCTTCTACTACGACTTCGATTTTCCCGAGCCGATCGGCGAGGAGGCGTTGGAGCAGATCGAAGAGGAGATCCGCAAGGAGATCGCCGAGGGCCGCTCCTGGAACCGCGAGGAGGTTTCGGCCGAGGAGGCGAAGCGCTACTTCGCCGAGCAGGGCGAGAGCTACAAGGTGGAGCTGGTCGACACTGCGGACGGCCCGATCACCTTCTACACGCAGGGCGAGTTCAAAGACCTCTGCCGCGGCCCGCACCTGCAGGACTCGAGCCCGATCAAGGCGATCAAGCTGACCGGCCTCGCGGGCGCGTACTGGCGCGGCGACGAGAAGAACCCGCAACTGACGCGCATCTACGGCACCGCCTTCTTCAACCAGGCCGACCTGGACGCGTATCTCGAGCGCGTCGAGGAGGCGAGGCGGCGCGACCACCGCCGGCTCGGGCCGCAGCTCGACCTCTTCCACTTCTCCGAGCACTCGCCCGGCTCGCCGCTCTGGCACCCGAAGGGGATGGCGATCTGGAACGAGCTCGAGAAGATCAGGCGCACCGAAAATCGAAAGCGCGGCTACCTCGAGGTCCGGACGCCGATCATCTACGACGCAGAGACCTTCTACATCTCGGGCCACTTCCCGAAGTACGAGGACCTGATGTTCAAGCTCGACGTCGAGGGCCGGCCCTGGGCGATGAAGGCGATGAACTGCCCCGGCCACATGCTCCTGTTCGGGAGCCGGCCGCGGAGCTACCGCGAGCTGCCAATCCGCTTCTCCGAGCCGACTCCGCTGCACCGCGACGAGCTGAGCGGCACCCTGCACGGGCTCCTGCGCGTGCGGATCGTCACACAGGACGATGCTCACATCTTCTGCACCGAGGAGCAGATCCAGGACGAGATCGCGGGCTGCGTCGCCTACGGCCGCCACATTTACGAGCTGTTCGACCTGCAGGCGAGCGCCGAGCTCGCGACCCGGCCGGACAACAAGATCGGCACCGACGAGCAGTGGGACATGACGGAGGCGGCGCTCGAGGAAGCGTTGCGCCTCAACGAGATCCCGTACACGATCGCTGCCGGCGAGGGCGCGTTCTACGGGCCGAAGATCGACCTGTTCATGGACGACGCCCTAGGCCGTAAGTGGCAGATGGGGACGATCCAGCTCGACTCGCAGATGCCGTCGCGTTTCGACCTCACCTACGTCGGCCCGGACAACACCGAGCACGAGCTCTACGTCGTCCACCGCGCGCTCTACGGTTCGTTCGAGCGTTTCATCGGGATCCTGATCGAGCACTACGCGGGCGCCTTCCCGTTCTGGCTCGCGCCGGTGCAGCTGCGCATGATCCCGGTCGGCGAGGCGCACCGGCCCGCAGCGCACGACTTGGCAGCGAAGCTCGAGGACTACCGCGTCGAGGTCGACGAGCGCGACGAGACGGTCGGCAAGCGGATCCGCGACTCCGAGGTGGAGAAGATCCCGGTCGTGATCGTCTACGGCGACAAGGAGTCGGACGAGTCGCTGGCGGTGCGCGAGCGCGGGGGAGAGCAGTCCACGAAATCGCTGGCCGACCTGCGCTCGTACCTTGCTACCCTTGGGTCCTGATCAAGCAGGGGCCCACCCTCACCTCCCAAGCCGTTTGAGCTTCGCGGAGGTTCAACCGAGTCGGATGGACGAGGAATTGGGCCGCTGCTTGGCAGCGGTCTTGTCGTTTAGAGAAGGAGGAACTGAGAGCTTGGTGAAGAGCCTTTGAGACCACGCCGGACGGTCGAGCCGGACCGCGCACCGGTACCGCAAGCACGAATCAACGAGATGATCCGCGCGCCGAAGGTCAGGCTGATCGGCGAGAACGGGGAACAGCTCGGAATCAAGGAGTCCGACGAAGCTCGCGAGTACGCGTGGGGCAAGAATCTCGACCTCGTCGAGGTGGCAGCCCAGGCCGATCCGCCCGTCGCGAAGGTGATGGACTACGGCAAGTACCGCTACGAGCAGGAGCAGAAGGCGAAGCTGGCCCGCAAGCACCAGGTCTCGATCAACGTCAAGGAGATCAAGCTCAGGCCCAAGATCGGAATCCACGACTACAACACCAAGAAGAACCACGTCGCGCGCTTCCTCAACCAGCGCGCGAAGGTGAAGGTGACGATCATGTTCCGCGGCCGGGAGACGACCCATCCCGAGCGCGGGCGCGACCTGCTGATGCGGCTGGCGGAGGACGTGAAGGAGATCGGCCAGGTGGAGTCGCCGCCGCTGCTCGACGGGCGCAACATGGTGATGATGCTGGGGCCGACGAAGAACGCGGGAGTCAAGAGAGAAGATGCCAAAGCAGAAGAGACACAGCGCAGCGAAGAAACGGTTCCGGGTGACGGGGAGCGGGAAGCTGCTCCGGCGCCACGGGATGAAGAGCCACTACCTCGAGAAGAAGTCGGCTAAGCGCAAGCGCGGGTTCCGCCGCGTCGAGGACGTCGACAAGGCCGACGTCCGCTCCGTCAAGCGTCTGCTGGGGAGGTAGAGCCGTGCCACGCGTCAAGCGGTCCGTCCACGCGCGGAAGAAGCGCCGCAAGGTGCTCGGGCAGGCCAAGGGCTACTGGGGCCTGAAGCACTCGAGCTACAAGCGCGCGAAGGAGCAGGTCGACCACTCGCTCGTCTACGCCTACCGCGACCGGAAGAACAAGAAGCGCACGTTCCGGCGGCTCTGGATCATGCGCATCAACGCGGCGGCCCGGCGCGAGGGGCTCTCGTACAACCAGCTCGTCGCGGGGCTGCGCAAGGCCGAGATCCCGCTCGACCGGAAGGTGCTCGCCGACATCGCGGTCAGCGATCCGGCCGCCTTCGGCAAGATCGCCGAGCAGGCCAAGGCCGCGCTCGAAGCCTGATCACTTCCGCTGAAAACCCGCGGCTGAAGCTCGTCCGGAAACTGGCCGCGGCTCGGCAGCGGCACAAGCTCGGGCTGTTCGTCGTCGAGGGGGAGGACCTCGTCGATGCAGGCCTCGCCGCCGGGCTCGAGCCGGTAGAGCTGCTCGTCGCCGGCGAGAACGTCTCGGCCGAGGTGCTCGCGTCGGTGTCGGGACTGCCTCATCCGTCGAGGCGGATCGCGGTGTTCCGGCGCGACGACCTGCCGCGCCTGTCTCCCGCGGCGGCGCCGCCGGTTGGGCTCGCGCTCTGGCATGT
>VAXM01000106.1 GCA_005883335.1 Actinomycetota bacterium | reverse complement strand
GAGGCGGTGCGCGCGGTCGACGCCGGCGAGGCGGCCGTTGCCGTGCTGATGCGCCCGACCCGGATCGAGGACGTCTTCGCCGTCGCCCAACGCGGCGAGACGATGCCGCAGAAGAGCACGTACTTCTACCCGAAGCTCGTCTCCGGCCTGTTGTTCCTTCCCCTGTGACCGAAGACTGGCTTGCCCTCTGCCGGGCGGCGGCCGAGGACGTGCGCGGCGTCCTCCGCGAGCTGCCGACCCGCATCGAGCGCGAGCCGGTAGTCGGCGACGGGGTCGGAGGCGACGAGACGACGGCGGTCGACGCCGCGGCTGAGCGTGTGATCCTGGACCGACTGCGCGCGATCGACGGCGCGACGATCGTCTCCGAGGAGGTCGGCGAGCTCGCGGGCGACGGCCGCCTGCGCATCGTCGTCGACCCGATCGACGGATCGCTGAACGCGAAGCGTGGAATCCCGTTCTTCTCGCTCTCGGTGGCAGTCGCGGAGGGCGAGACGATGGACGACGTCGTCTTCGGCTACGTACACGACTTCGGCACCGGCGAGGAGTGGACGGCCGAGCGCGGCCGCGGCGTGCGGCTGAACGGCGAGGTGCTCGATGAGCTGCTGCCTAAGGAGGAGATCGAGATCCTCTCGTTCGAGGCGACGCTGACCTCCTCCGTCGCAGAAAAGGCGGCCGCGATGGTCGGAGTCGCCTACCGGCTGCGAATCATGGGCTCGCTGGCGCTGTCGCTCTGCCACCTCGCCGCGGGGCGCGTCGACGCCGTCTGCTCGCTGAAGGCAGCGCGGGCGGTCGACATAGCGGCCGCGCAGCTCCTCGTCCGCGAGCGCGGGATCGCGATCGACTTGCCCGAGGCAGCCCCGTTCGGCGAGGCACCACTAGACATCGAGGGCCGCTCGCGCGTGGTCGCCGCCGCGACGCCGGAGGTCTGTGCCGCGCTCTTCGCTGCGCTGTCGCAGTGATTCGCATCGGCTGCTCGGGCTGGAACTACCAGCACTGGCGCCACGGGGTCTTCTATCCGCCACGCCTGCCGCCGCGGCTCTGGCTCGAGTTCTATGCGCGGCACTTCGACACCGTCGAGGTGAACGCGACCTTCTACCGCCTGCCGCGCGAGACCGCCGTCGAGAACTGGGTGCACGAGAGCCCACCAGAGTTCGTGTTCGCCGTGAAGATGAGCCGTTACGTGACGCACATCAAGCGGCTGCGCGACCTGCCGCCGAGCCTCGAGCTCTTCTATTCGCGCATCCGGCCGCTCGTCGGCTCGCCAAAGTTCGGCCCGGTGCTCTGGCAGCTGCCCGGCACGTTTCGCCGGGATGACGAGCGGCTGCTGCAAGCGCTCGAGCAGCTGCCTCCCGGCCGGCACTGCTTCGAGTTCCGGCACGAGAGCTGGTTCGCCGACGAGGTCTACGAGCTCCTGCGCTCGCACGGGGTCGCGCTCGTGATCGGCGACACGCCCACCCGCCCGTTCCAGGCGCTCGAGCTCACCGCCGACTGGACGTTCATCCGCTTCCACCACGGGACTCGCGGGCGCAACTCGAACTACTCCGAGCGCGAGCTCGAGGAGTGGGCCGTGCGGATCGAGGGCTGGGCCGCTCGCGCGGACGTCTACGCCTACTTCAACAACGACTGGAACGGCTACGCCGTCCGGAACGGTCTCTGGCTCAAGCGGCGGCTCGGGGTCTAGCATCGTGCCTGTGCGGCTCCTGGTTGGTGGAGTTCTCGTCGCGGCGCTCGCGGGCTGCGGAGGACACGGAACCTCATCGACCGCGACGCGCGCGAAGCCGTCGATTCGCGTCCGGTTGTCCGCGGACTCTCACCACCCGCGAGTCGGCAAGCCCTGGCACTACGAGGTGCGAGTGACCGATGCGGCGGGCAAGCCGGTGCCTGCCGTTGTGCACCTCCAGATCCTCTTCGGCGGCGCGCCCGTCGGGCAGGTCGGGCGCCACCGGGTCGCGCACGGCGTCTGGCGCGAGACGATCGGAACGGGTGCCAACGCGCCGTTCCCGGCTCGCGCGCGCGGCGTGCGGCTCGTCTTCCAGGCGGTGGTGACCGCGCTCGGCCAGACGAAGAAGGCCAACTACTGGGTTACGGTCAAGTGAACGGAGCCGAAGTCGTCGTCGAGCATGTGCGGAAGGCGTTCGAGGGCGGGCGGATCCGAGCGCTCGAGGACGTCTCGCTGCGGATCGCGCCCGGTGAGCTCGTTGCGTTGACGGGAGCGTCCGGGTCGGGCAAGAGCACGCTCCTGAACCTGATCGGCGCGCTCGACCGGCCCGACGCCGGCACGATCGCGGTCGACGGTGCGGTGGTGGACGGCTCGGATGCGTCGGAGTACCGGGCCCGGACCGTCGGCTTCGTGTTCCAGTTCCACAACCTGATCCCAGTGCTTTCGGCGGCCGAGAACGTGCAGGTGCCGATGCTCGGGCGCGGGCCCGGCCGCGCGGAGCGCGTGGAGCGCGCCGAGGAGCTGCTTGGGGAGGTCGGTCTCGTGGGCCGCGCCGAAGCGTTTCCGCCGACGCTCTCGGGAGGCGAGCGCCAGCGGGTTGCGATCGCACGGGCGCTCGCGAACGATCCGCGGCTGCTGCTCGCGGACGAGCCGACCGGCGCGCTCGACTCCGAGACGGGAGACCAGATCGTCGCGCTGCTGCAGCGACTGCGGGAGTCGCGCGGTATGACCATCCTGCTCGTCACGAACGATCGCGCGATCGCAGAACGCGCCGACCGCGTCCTCGAGCTCCGCGACGGCCGGCTACTCGCGGCGCAAGGCTTCGATCGGCGACAGGCGGACAGCTCGGAGCGTCGGGTAGACGGCGCCGAGGACGCCGACGCCTAGCGCGAACGCGAGGCCCCAGGCGAACACGCCCGCCGTGAAGTCCGGCTCGATCAGCGTTCCGCTGTTGTCGCCGGTCGTGAAGAGCTCGGCGGCCGCGTAACCCAGGGCGAGCCCGGCGGCCAGGGCGACCAGGCAGATCGCGAGCGCCTCGCTGACGATCAGCGCCGCGATCCGTCGGTCCCGCCAGCCGACCGCGCGCAGGATTCCGATCTCCCGCACCCGCTCGAACACCGAAATCGCCATCGTGTTCGTAACCGCGATCCCGCCGACGATCAGCGCCAGGAGCGAGATGATCCAGCCGGTCGTGACGATCAGGCGCGAGCTGGTGTCGATCTTGACCGCCTGGCCGGGCTCGGTCACCGCGACGGTGTTCGGGAAGTCGCGCTCGAGCCGGCTCGCAACCGCCTTCGGTCGCGCGCCCAGCGACGCCGTTACCGCGATCGTCGTCAACTCGTGCGGCCGCCTTGCCAGCTGCTGCACGACCCGCAGAGGCAGGACGGCTCCGTTGTCGACGAACGCATTGCCGCTGTGGTAGATCCCGGCGACTCGGAACGATCGCTTGCCGAGGCGGAGCATCCCGCCGGCGCCGAGATGCAGCCGCCGAGCGGCACCGTCGCCGAGCAGTGCGTCGTCGCCTTTAGCACGGCCGCCCTCGACCACCACGGTCCGCAGCGCGGGGAACTCGCCGGGCACGTAGCCGAAGACGAGCAGCTTGCTCGTGCTGAAGAGGAAGATCCGCGCGGTCCCCGCGACTCCGCGTTCCCGCGCGACGTCGCGGGCGAGGCTCTCCGGGAGAAGCGACTGCGTGAGATCGGCCGTCCCAGCCTGGAAGAGGCCGAAGTCGGCGCGGCCGATGTGGATGAGCTGCGCGGCGGTTCGCTTCGCGCCGTTGGTGATCGACAGCAGCGCCACGATCAAGCCGACGCCCACGGAAACCCCGGCAGCCGTCAGCGCCGTCCGCACCGGACGTCTCCGCAGGTTTCGCAGCACCAGCCCGGGCCAGGTCACAAAGGGCATCTTCGCTAGGCTCAGGAGCGGATGGAAGCCTCGCGCGAAGACATCCTGAAGGCGCTCGAGCAGGTCATCGACCCGGAGCTGAAGCGGAACGTCGTCGAGCTGGACATGGTCCGCGACGTTCGCATCGAGGGCGAGCAAGTGACCGTCGGGATTGCCCTCACCGTTGCCGGCTGCCCGCTCCGCGCGAGCTTCGAGGAGCAGGTCGCAAAGGCGCTCGCGCCGGTCGGCGTACAGCGAGTCCAGCTTGAGTTCGATGTGATGACCCCCGAGGAGCGCGCCGCGCTCACCGCTCGGCTCCGGGGGTCGGTCACCGAGCGGACGAAGGGCATCGCGCTCGACCGCTCGACGCGCGTGCTCGCGATCGCGAGCGGCAAGGGCGGGGTCGGCAAGTCGACTCTCAGCGCGAACCTGGCCGCGGCCTTCGCACGCGGAGGCCAGCGGACGGGGATCCTCGACGCAGACGTCTACGGCCACTCGATCCCGCACCTGCTCGGGATCCAGCAGAAACCCGTAGCCGTCGACCGGATGATCGTGCCGCCGGTGCGGGGGGAGCTGAAGCTGATGTCGATCGGGTTCTTCCTCGACGACAACCAGCCGGTCATGTGGCGCGGCCCGATGCTGCACCGCGCGCTCGAGCAGTTTCTCACCGACGTCCACTGGGGCGAGCTCGACACGCTTGTCGTGGACATGCCGCCCGGGACCGGCGACGTCTCGATCTCGCTCGGCCAGCTCCTGCCGCGCGCGGAGGCGGTGATCGTCACGACCCCGCAGCCGCTCGCGCAAGAGGTGGCAGCGCGCGCGGCGTTGATGGCGCAGAAGACGAACATGCGCCTGCTCGGCGTCGTGGAGAACATGAGCGGTGAGACGTTCGGGACCGGCGGCGGCGACCGGCTCGCCGACGAGCTCGGCGTCCCGTTGCTGGGCCGGATCCCGCTCGACTCGCGGCTACGCGAGTCCGGCGACGCGGGCGAGCCGCTGGTGGAGCGCGATCCCGACTCCGAGCCCGCTCAGGCGCTCGCGTCGCTCGCCGAGGCGATCACTGCGACGAAGCGTGAAGAGGGCGTCGGGATCGTCAAGGCGCTACCGGTTCTGGGTTGAAGAACTTCGAAGGGCGCCCCGAGAGGCGCCCTCCGGTTCCAGCGGACCCCGGGGCTTTGGTCTTGCCAGAGCCCCACTGAAACCAGACGGTAAGACGTTCATCGGGCCGAAAGGGCGGCCCTCGTCGGTAAGGATTTCGTAAGTGCGCGAAGAGATTCTTCAGCGGCTCGCCGGCCTCGGCTTCTTGGAGGCCGACGCGCGTACACTGGCCGACCACTTTCTCGACGCCGAGGCGCGCGGCAAGCGCGGTCACGGCCTCTCGCGGGTCGAGTGGCTCGAGACGCTGCCGGGCATCGACCCGACGGCGCGGCCGAAGAAGGTGGCCGAGGCACCCGGTTACGAGCGATGGGACGGCAACGGCGCGCTCGGCTACCTGACGCTCGCCGCGATCGTCGAGGCCCAGCTTGCCTCGCCGCCGGCCGACGCAAGGCTCGTCGTTGCGCAGCGGTGCTTCCCGACCGGGATGCTCGGTCACTGGGCGCGGAAGCTCGCCGACGGCGGCCTGGTCGCGGTCTTGACTGCTACTTCTCCGCCGCGACTCGCGCATCCCGAGGGCGGCCCGGTGCTCGCGGGGACAAACCCGCTCGCGATCGCGGTCCCGAGCTCGGACGGGCGACCGCTCGTCGCGGACGCCTCGATGGGCGCGGTCACCTACGGCGACGTGATCGCGGGACTTGCGAGCGAGGAGGAGCTCGTCCCGTTCGGCGGCGAGCATGCCCACAAGGCGTTTGCACTTGCGGTCGGGTTACAACTGCTCGTCGACTCGCTCGTCGTCGAGCCCGGGTACGGCACGGTGCTGCTGGTCGCCCGCCCCGAGGCCGACCCGGTCCCGGCGCTACGCACCCGAGCCGGCGGTCTTCGCCTGCCCGGTGATCGCTAGGAACTCGGGGTCCTTGCGCAGTGAGTCGAAGTCCTCGTCCTCGGCAGCGGCTTTCGGGACTCGCTCGGGGTCGAGCTCGACCGCTCGCTCGAGCTGCGCCAGCGCCTCGTCCTTGTTGCCCAGCCTTGCCTCGATGCAAGCGAGGTTGAAGTACCCCTGCCAGGCGTCCGGGTAGGTCTCGATCCCGGCTTTCAGTTCCTGGCGGGCACCCTCCTCGTCGCCCTGCTCGAGTCGAGAGACCCCCGCGAAGACCCATTCCCAGCCGGACGCCTGGTACGCCTCTCCCGGCTTCGCGCCAATCCCGAGCACGGTCGTCCCAGGCTCGGCGGCGAAAGCCTCCCGCAGCGTGCCGGGCGGGCAGTGGACGAGCGTGCCCGCAGGCGCGTCGTGCTCTTCGCCCTCGAGCGTGAACGTCGCCCGGCCGGCGAGGACGACGTAGAGCTCGTCGTGTCCGTCCTGCTCGCGGTGCTCCTCGACGACGCGCTGCCCCGCTTCCACCGCGGTGTAGGCGTTGGTGCCGAACGAGCTGATGCCGAAATGCCGCCGGACGGGCCGCCACGTCAGGCCCTGCTGGCCGGGGATGGGGAACGACTCGAGCTCGTCGATGCGTGCCACTCCGTAGCCCTTTTCGGTCATGTCTGCCTCCTCAGCTCCTCGAGCACGACAGGATCGACGCGCTCGACCCCGTCAACGCGTTCCTCGAGGTTCTCGTTCCCGGCCCAGTGGAAGAACGCGTCGCCGAGCTCGCCCTCGTAGCCGAGCTTCGCAAGACGCTCGCGCAGTTCGCCCGCCAGGTCCGCGTCTATCTCGACCCATTCTTCGGGCGGCGTCTTGCCGAAGATCGCCTGGTGCATCCCGTAGATCCGCCGCAGCTCGTCGAGCGGGCGGGGATGTTCGTCGACGCGCACGTCGACGACCTCGTCGGAGAGCCCTGCGTAACCGCCGTCGCGCTCGACGACGAGCAGCGCGGCCGACTGCTGCCCGCGCCGGTCGCCGCCGGCTGCCTGTGCGGCGTCCAGGCAGTCCAGCAGGCGCTCCGCGAGCGGTCCCGAGCTCGCCTCGAACGTCTCCGCGATCGCGTCTACCGTCGCCTCTGAGACGAGGATGTTCCCTTGCGCGGCATAGCACTTTCCAGTCCGGCCGCCGGCCCACTCGAGGCACTCGGCGCCGCTATAGGTCGCGGCCCGGCCTTCGCGGTCGACGACCCCGACCTGCCGGTGGTCGCGACCGTCGTCGCCGGATGTGAGGCGCTCGACGACCTCTTCTGCGCGGAGCCCTTCGCGCAGCAAGGCGAGGCCGTCGGGCCCGTAGCGGGGATTCGCGTAGGCCTGGGTCGCGATCGCGCCGACGCCGGGCTCCGCCCAGGGGACGACCGAGCCGACGGCGAGGAACTTCGACTGGGTTGCCACGCCCCACTGGCCGGCCTCCGGGTCGCAGGCGGCGATCGAGTAGGTGGCGACGAGCAGAGCCCTAGCCATACGTGAGCTCGGTGAGGTCGAGACCGAGGAGCTCACGCCTCGTCTCGGGAACGAGGACGGAGGCGACCTCGGGGCGGGCGAGGGCCGCTTTGACCTCTTCGGGCGACTGCGCGCGGACAACGACCGGCCGCCCCTCCTCGTGCGCGGCCTTGAGGGCGGCATCGTCGGAGACGTCGTCCAGCACCAGCGCGTCGTCGGTTTCGAGCTCGCCCTCGACCGCGATCTCCGGGACGCGGCGGCCGGTGGCTCCGAACCAGCGTTCTCTCAAACCGTCGCCGTCTCGCCGGGCTCGAGTGCGAGCACCTCGACCCCAGGGGCGTGCTGTCGCAGCTCGTCTGGCGTGCCCGCGAGCAGTGGGAACGTCCCGTAGTGGCTGGGGATGCAGCGCTGGACGCCGAGCAGCTCGAGCGCAACGCCGGCCTCGCGCGGATCCATCGTGAAGTGGCCGCCGATCGGCAGCACGGCGACGTCCGGCGAATAGATCCGGCCGATCAGCTGCATGTCGCCGAAGACGCAGGTGTCGCCGGCGAAGTAGATGGTCGTCCCGTTCTCGAAGCCCAGCACGAGCCCGGCAGCCTCGCCGAGATAGTCGCCATCGTCGGAAGAGCTCGAGTGGAAGGCGTTCACGACCGTGAACTTGACGCCGCCTGCCTCGACGGTGCCGCCCTTGTTGGGACCGGGCACCTCCCCGACGTTTGCGCCCTGCTGGCCGAGCCAGCCTTTGAGCTCGACGAGGGCCACGATCTCGGGCTCGAACTTCTTGCTCAGCTCGACGGTCTCGCCGACGTGGTCGCCGTGGCCGTGGGTGAGCGCGATCACGTCGACCCGCTCGGGCTCCTTCTCGGAGTCCGGGCACTTCGGGTTGCCGAGCCACGGATCGACGTAGACGCGCTTGCCTCCGGGCGTGTCCAGCCGGAAGCTCGCGTGGCCCAGCCACGTCACCGGTACGTCGGCCATTCGCGCTCCTTTCTCACGGGAGGCGTGAGCGTAACGAAGGAGGCTCGGCGCGGACGCCGAACCTCGGGGCATGGCTCGAGGAGTTCCGGTCGCGCTCGTCGTCGCGGCTGCGGCGGCGGACGGGGCGGGCATGCACGGGGTCGCGTTCTACGCGCTGCTGGCGGCGGTGCCTGCGGTCGCGGCGGCTGCGCTCGGGGCCTACGGCGATGCCCTCGAGCGCGAGCGTGGGCGGCTGCACGCCTACCTGTGGGGCATCGTGCTCGCATTGACCGTCGCGGGTGCGGCGGTTCGCGCGCCGGCGCTCGCGGAGGGAACGGTGCCCGCGCCGGCCCGCTCGGCGGTGGTCGCGTGTCTGGCGATCTTCTGCGCGCAGGCGATCGCGAGCCTCGTGGCCGAGCTGCGCCGCACCTAGGTTCACGCGCGCGCGCCCGCGCGCGCCCCTGGGTGGGTGGGGGTTTGGGACGGTACCGGGTTGAGGCGCACGGATGGGTAACGCCTCTGTGCCGAATTTGTAACTTCGCGCTTGCGCGCTAGAAGAGCACGCCGGCCGCGTGCTTCGCGCCCTCGATCAGCGGCTGCACGGCGAAGAACGAGCCGACCGTCACGACGAGCGCGCCGGTGACCGCCGTCTGCAGCAGCCGCTCCGACGGAGGTGAGCCACCGGCCACCGGGGCCAGCTGCAGCTCCGCGGACGGCCGCATGAACAGCGCGCGAACGACGCCGAGGTAGTAGTAGAGGCTCACGGCCGTCGCCGCGACCCCGACGATCACGAGCCAGGTCCAGCCGTGCCGGTACGCGGCCGCGAAGACGTAGAACTTGCCGACGAAGCCTCCGGTCAGCGGGAACCCCGCGAAGCCGAGCATGAAGACCGAGAGCGAGATCCCGAGGAGCGGCCGCTCCCAGCCGAAGCCCGCGAGGTTCTCGACCGTCACTGGCGCATTGAGCTCCCGCTCCCGCGCCGCGACCACCGCGAACGACCCGATCGACATCGCCGAATACGGGACCAGGTAGTACAACAGCGCCCGCCCGCCCAGCGCGTTGTTCGCGGCGATTGCGATCAGCATGAAGCCAGCGTGCGAGATCGACGAGTACGCCAGCATCCGCTTCACGCCCCGCTGCACGAGCGCAGCGAGATTCCCCACGGCGAGCGAGGCGCACGCGATTACCGCGATCGCCAGGGTCCACAGCCGTGCCTCCTGCGGGAACGCCGTCACGAGCACGCGGAGCGTGAGTACCAGCGCCGCCGTCTTCGTCGCCGCCGACATGAATGCGGTCACCGGGGTCGGCGCGCCCTCGTAGACATCCGGCGTCCACATGTGGAACGGCGCCGCCGAGGCCTTGAACCCCAGCCCGCCGATCACGAGCGCGAGCCCGGCCACGAGGAGCGCGTCGTGTGAGAGGTGCTGCGCAGCGACCGCGTGGGCGATCTCACCGAAGCGCAGCGCACCGGTAGCCCCGTACACGAGCGCCGAGCCGAAGAGGAGCATCGCCGACCCGAAGCCGCCGACGATCAGGTACTTCAGTCCCGCCTCCAGCGAGCCCACGAGGTCCACGTCGATCGCGCAGAGGATGTAGAGGCTGATCGAGAACCACTCGAGCCCGAGGAAGAGCGTCATCAGCGTGCTCGCGGTGGTCAGGAACGCCATCCCGGCCCCGGCCCAGGCGAGCAGCGCGTAGTACTCGGCAATGTGGTCGTCGGGCATCGGCTCGGTGGCCGACGTCCAGACCGCGAGGAAGCCCGCGCCGGCGATGATCATCTCCGCCAGTGCGCCGAGCCGGTCGCGCTGGATCGCGGCGCCGATCACGCCGTGGGCGTCGGCGGAAAAGCCGTAGACGAGCGCCGCCGCCGCGATCGCGCCCACGAAGCCGAACGCACAGACGGTCGCGCCGAAAGGCCGCCGCGCGCGCCGCGGGACGAGCACCGCCCCGAGCAGCGCCACGGCGCCCGCGCCGAGGAGCGCCAGCGTCGGCGAGAGCGCGAACCAGTCGACGTGAGGAGTCGAGATCACCGTAAGACCTCGCTCAGTGCCGAGGACGGCGAGTTGCCGAAAGAGCGGTCGGTGATCGCCGCCGGCCACGCCGAGAGAACGAGCAGGCAGCCGAGAAGCGGGACGAGGATCCCGAGCTCCGCCGGCCGCAGATCGAGCGCCGCCTCAGAGATCGACGCTCCCGGAGAGACGTGCAGCACGGCCGAGATCAGCCGGAGCATGTACATCGCGGCGAGCACGATTGCGATAGCGCCGACCACGGCCCACGCCCAGCCGGTCCGGAAAACACCGGCCAGGATCGCGAACTCGCCCGCGAACGCAGTCGACCCCGGAACCGCGAGCGCGATTATCCCGGTCGTCATCAGCACCGTTGCGAGCGCCGGCCTCCCGCGCGCCATCCCGCCCAGCCGCGCCAGCTCACCGGTCGCCGCGCGCCGCTCGATCCCTCCCGCGAGCAGGAACAGCGTCGCCGAGATCAGCCCGTGGTTGACCATCTGCAGCACGGCCCCGCTGAGGCCGAGGTCGTTGACAGCGAAGAGCCCGAAGGTGATCAGTCCAAGCTGC
>VAXM01000036.1 GCA_005883335.1 Actinomycetota bacterium | reverse complement strand
CTGCGCTGGCGATCGCGCTGGCCGAGCAGTACGGCGTCGAGCTGGACACAGAGCGTGGCTTCGGCACCGGCTTGTGGGCCGAGATCGACCGCCGGCACCGCGCGGGGCGCGGCGTTCCTCCCGACGAGGAGGAGAACGTGGTCAGGCTCGAGCCCGCGAAGGCGCCGCAGCTCGAAGCCGTTCCCGATCCCGACCCCGAGCTCGACCGGCTCCAGGCCGAGAACCGCCGGCTTCTAGCGGAGATCGACCGGCTCCAGTCCGAGTTCACGCGCCTCAAGGTCGTGGAGGCGCCGGAGCACCCGTCGAGCCACGTCGTCTTCGTGCCGCCTCCGGAGCGCTACCTGCTGCTCGAGCGGCAGGGGCCTCCGCCCGACCCGGGCGAGGAGCTGGAGCTGTCCGAAGGCCGCTTCGTCGTCGGCAAGCTCGGCCGCGCGCCTTTCCCGGGCGAGCGCCGGCCCTGCGTGTTCCTGCTGGCGACTTAGGCGACCGGCTGGACCACGAGCACGCTGCCGTAGCCCGGTGCGGGGGCGATCTCGATGTAGCGGAAGATGTTCGAGGCTGTCAGATCGTCCACGTTCCGCTTCTCCTTCGCGCTGAGCTGGCCCGATTCGGGTGGCTGCGCCTGGGGGAGCGTGCGGCGCAGGGGGTGACCGAGGGGCGTCTTGAGGTCGCTCCGGTGGAAGAACAGCGTCAATGACAGCTTCGCCTTCGCCGAGTCGGGCGGGAAGAAGACCAGCACGTTGTCGACCGGGTCCTCGTACTTGAGCGTGTAGAGCGCGAGCTCGAGCGCTTCGCGGCGAAGCGCCGTGCCGCGTGCCGGAGTCGGCTTCCCGTCGCCGATGCTGCAGCGCTTCCCGTCGCCGCAGAGGATGAAGATGACGCTCCTGTTCTTGTCGTAGAGCTTGAAGTCGGCGAGGGTCTTCGGCGGCGATTTCGTCGGAATCCCGATCGCGCGCACGTTGCTGCTCCGCGGGCTGCCGACCCTCACCGCAGCGAGCTGATTGCCGGTCGCCTGCTGGTAGGACTGACCGATGTGATCTGCGATCTCCAGCACCTGCGAGGGACGCGACGCGGAGCTGGGCTGCCAGCTCGACCAGGGCGGCGGCGGCTTGGGGCCCGGCCGCTTGAGCAGCACTGCGAACGCGCCGAGCCCGCCGCCGACAGCGGCGCCCAGCAGGAGGTAGGCGACGGCGAAGCGGGCGCGGGTCCCTAGAGCACGGGCCACGTCGCCTCCTTGGTGAAGTCCAGCTTCGGCGCCTTCAGCTTCGCCGACTCCAGGATCTCGACGAGCTCGTCGCCGAACAGCTCGCGGCGCTCGATGAGGGCGTCCGCGATCTTCTCGACCGCGGCCTTGTTCTGCGCGATCAGCGCGTGCGCTGTGACGTAGGCGTGGCCGAGCAGTTGCGCAGCGAGCGAGCGCTTGTCGCGGTCGTTGAGGACTCCCGAGAGCGGATCGTGCCCCAGCGGACCACCGTCGCCGGTGCGGTTCATGATCTGCGTCCCGATCAGCTCGAAGCGCTTGCTGATCTTCTCGCGGCGCTCGTCGAGCGTCTTCTTGGTCGTCCGGCCGTTCGAGCCGCCGTTGACCTCGATCTGCTCGGGCGCCATACCGCAGGCCCCGACCATCCAGGCCGCCCGGGCGGTCGCGCTCTGCACGTCGCCGCCTACTCCGGTCGTGTTCTCCCCGTAGAAGACGCGCTCAGCGGCCATCGCGCCGAGGGCCCAGATCAGCTGTGCCATCTCCTCCGAGCGCCAGGAGCTGAAGCGCTCCTCCTTCTCGCGCGCCTGGTGGTGGCCGAGTGCCGCGCCGCGCCGCTTGATCGAGAGGCGGGTCGATTCCGCGCCCTTGAGGTAGACGTGCGCCGCGGCGGCGTGGCCCGCCTCGTGGATGGCGACGGACCGCGTCTCCTCGGGAACGTACTCGGTGCCGATCGCGGTTCCCGACTCGACGGTCGTCATCGCTTCGACGATGTCCTCCCAGGCGAAGGCGAGGCGCCCGTCGTGGTGGGCGATCGTCAGCGCCATCGAGCAGACCTGTTCGATCATGGCCGGCGAATAGCCGTTGGTTACGCGCGAGAGCTCGTCGCGGCGCTTCTCGGTGTCGAGGTCCTCGTCGTGCGAGACCTTGTCCAGGTAGAGGTCGAAGATGTCGAGCCGGTCGCGCTTCGTCGCGGAACCAGACGTGGCGGCCCATCCGGCCCGGGCGCGTCAGGGCGGGGTCGAGCATCTCCATCGGGACGTTCGTCGCGCCGATGAAATAGATCTGGCCGCCGCTCGGCCTCGAGTGCGGCAGCCGCAGCGGAATGCGGCCGAGGCGGCGCGGGACGACGTAGAGGGCGTCGAGCACCTTGTTGTTCAGGCTCGTGATCAGCCGGCTGAGGAAGGGCGGGTTGTCGATCCCGTCCATCACGATCAGGAGCTGGTTCAGCGCGAGCTGCCCACCGCCCCCGAACATCCCCGGGATGGCGCCGCCGCCCTGCGTCAGGATCCGCGGAAGGAACGATCGTGTGAAACCGGGGCGGACGCCGGTGTCGCGCTCGGCGAACAGCCGCTCGCGCCAGGCGCGCGACTCGAGCACGAGGTCCTCGCTCTGGTTCAGCGCGCCATTGGGCCCGAAGAAGCAGACGTCGTGGAAGCTCGACGGCTTGGGGGTCATCGCCCCGGCGGCTCCGCCGAGCGACTGGCGCCGCATCCCCACCGCATCGATCTCGTCGATGAAGACGATGCACTGGCCGCCCCATTTGCGGGCGAGCTTCTTCGCCTTGCGCGCCATGAAGCGGACGATGATCACGTCCATGCCGATGAAGGTCTGCGCGAAGCCGGAGCCCGGCATCGTCACGATCGGCGAGTTGAAGCCGGTTGCGATCGCCTTCGCGAGCATCGTCTTGCCGGTTCCGGGCGCGCCGAGGAAGAGGAGCCCGCGCTCGCGGCGCCCGCCCGCTTGCTCGAAGGCCTCGCCCGACTGCCAGAGGTTGACCACGCGGCGAACCTCCTCCTTCGCCTCGGCCTGCCCGCGCACGTCGTGGAGCTTCACGCCCCAGTCCGCGTCGCCGGGCTCGAAGCCCCGGATCTGCGAGATGCCCATCAAGAGCATCGGGCCGAGCAGGATCCCGAAGTTGAACAGGAAGAAAAAGCCGAAGAGCAGCCCGTACGAGGCGTAGCTGGGGGCTCGTGTCAAGCGGTGGACGAACCAGTGCCAGGCGTCTCCGCCCGTGCCGAGGAAGCTCGTGTCGTCGATGCCGTAACGCAGCAGCCGGACGACGTAGACCGCCACGATGATCAGGAAGGTGAAGTAGGCGACCTTCGCCCAGAAGCGCCAGAACCAGACGCGCCGCCGGGCGACGACGTCCTCCTCGCGCAGTTGCGCGCTGTCGATTCCGAAGAGGCTCGGCCAGCGGATAAAGCGGTGGAAGAGGAGATCGAGCAGGCCGCGGAAGGCGGCTATCGCCAACAGCGCGCCGAGGAGCGACCAGCCGATCGCCCAGCGCTCCTGCTTGTGCAGATAAATGAAGACCGCGGGCGAGGAGAGGACAGCAACCCCGGTCGCGACGCGGCGCAGCGAACGCCATTGGGCGTTCAACAAACGCTGCTCTTCCCCTGAGAGCACCCCCGTCGCGACCAGGTCCGTGCTCATTTCCGCAGTGTAGATGTCACTAAGCTCACGTACTTGGACGCCGCAGCTTCGGATCTGTTTGCGGCTGAGGAGATCGAGCGGGCGCGCTCGTACCACCGGCCGCTCTACCGGGCGCTCGGTTTGGACCTGTTGCTGGAGCTCGGCGTGCTCGCTGCGATCGCCTTCGGGCCGCCCGGGGACTGGCTGGCGGGCGCGACGGGCGGCTCTTGGTGGGCGCGGACGATCGAGCTCGTCGCGCTCGTCGCTGGGGTCGGGACGCTGGTGCGGCTGCCGCTGTCGGCCTGGCGCGGCTGGCTCTACGAGCGGCGCTGGGGCTTCTCGACGCAGACGTTTCGCGGATGGCTCTCGGACAAGGCGAAGGGGCTCGTCATCGGTGTCGCGGTCTCGAGCCTGGCGCTGGTGCTGCTGCTCGGCTCGGTGCGCGCGTGGGAAGGCTGGTGGCCTGCCGTCGCGGCTCCGGGGGCCGCCCTGTTCGTACTGTTCTTGAGCGTGCTCGCGCCGCTGCTGTTCGAGCGGCTTTTCAACCGTTTCTGGCCGCTTCCTGACCGGGAGCTGGCCGGCGAGCTGCAGGAGCTCTCGCGCCGGGCGGGCGTTCCCGTTCGAACGATCCTCGTCTCGGATGCGAGCCGGCGGACACGCAAGCACAACGCCTACGTCTCCGGGCTCGGGCCGACTCGGAGGCTGGTCCTGTTCGACACGCTGCTCGAGGACGCTCCGCGTGAGGAGCTCCGCGGTGTAGTTGCGCACGAGCTCGGCCACCGGCGGCACCGGCACGTCGCGGCCGGGACGCTGCTCGCGATGGCCGGAATCGCGGTCGCCGTCCTCGTGTTGTGGGGCCTGCTCTCGTGGCACGGGCTGCTCGCGGCCGTGGGCGCCGATGGGCTGGCCGGCCCGCGTGTGGTCCCGCTCGTGCTGCTCGCGTTGTCGCTGCTCGAGCTCGGCGCGCTGCCGCTCGGGACATGGCTCTCGCGCCGCTGGGAGCGGACTGCCGACCGCTTCGCGCTCGAGCTCACGCGGGACGGCGCCGCGCTCGAGCAGATGCACCGGCGACTCGCCCTCGCGAATCTCGCGGACCTCGACCCGCCACGGCTCCTCTACGCGCTGCTGTTCACGCATCCGACCCCGCCGGAGCGGATTGCGGCCGCCAGAATGGGATCGTGAGCCACTCGCACGAGCACACGGCGGCGCGGAGACCGCTTGCCCTGGCGCTGGCGCTGATCGTCGGGCTGATGGCCGGCGAGATCGTCTTCGGCGTCGTCGCCGGGTCACTCGCGCTGATGGCGGACGCAGGGCACATGCTCACCGACGCGGCCGCGCTGGGGCTTGCGCTCGCGGCTGCCTCGTTCGCAGGTCGTCCGGCCCGAGGCCGCTGGACGTTCGGGTTCCGCCGGCTCGAGATCCTCGCGGCACACGTGAACGGGATCACCCTGGTCGTCGTCGGGGTGGTCATCGTCTACACGGCGATCCGTCGCCTCGTCGACCCCCCGACCGTGCGCGGCGGGCTCGTCCTCGTCGTCGCGCTCGCGGGGATCGCGGTGAACCTCGCGGCAACCGCGCTGCTCCGCGCTCCGAGCCGCAAGAGCCTGAACATCCGCGGCGCGTTCTTGCATGTCGTGACCGACCTCGCTGCGTTCGCCGGGACCGCGCTTGCGGGCGGCCTCGTGCTCGCCACCGGGTGGGACCGCTTCGACCCCATTGCGAGCCTCCTCGTGGCGGCGCTGATCTTCTGGTCGAGCTTCTCCCTGCTACGCGAATCGACGCGAATCCTGCTCGAGGTCTCTCCGGACGAGCCGCGCGAGATCGCGGGGGAGATGCTCGGCGTGCCGGGCGTCGTCGAGGTGCACGACCTCCATGTCTGGACCGTCGGCAGCGGTTTCCCGTCGGCGTCCGCCCACGTCCTGGTCGAGCCCGGAGCCGACTGCCACGCGATCCGCCTCGAGCTCGCGAACCTCCTCGGCGAGCGCTTCGGCCTCGGCCACTCCACGCTCCAGGTCGAGCACGGACATGCACCCCCGCGCGAGGGCAACCTGCCGATCGCTACTCGTTAGAGTCCGCGCGTGGCGGGGCTCGAGGGAAAGACCGCGGTTGTCACAGGCGCCTCGAGCGGGATCGGGGCGGCGATCGCGCAGGCTCTCAAGGACAACGACGTGCGGGTCGCCGGCGGCGCGCGCCGCGCCGATCGGCTCGAGACGGACATCGCGCTCGAGCTCGACGTCACCGACCCGGCGAGTTGCGAGCGGTTCGTTGCCGACGCCGTGCAGCAGCTCGGCGGCCTCGACATCCTCGTAAACAACGCCGGCCTCGGCCTCGGCCGCGACCCCTTCGACAAGAGCACCGAGCAGGACGAAGAGACCGTCCTCGAGACGAACGTCCACGGCGTCCTGCGGATGACGCGGCTCTGCCTGCCGCACCTGCGCGACGGCGGGCACATCGTCAACATGGGCTCGATCGCCGGCCGCCAGGCGTACGAGAACGCCGCGGTCTACGTCGCCTCCAAGTACGCCGTGCGGGGCTTCACGTACGCGCTCCGCGAGGACCTGCTCGGACGTCCGATCCACCTGACGACCGTCGACCCGGGCCTGGTCGAGACGAACTTCTCGCGCGTCCGCTTTCGCGGCGACGAGGAGAAGGCGAACGCCGTCTACGCGGGGGTCGAAGCGGTCCGCCCGCAGGACGTGGCCGACTGCGTGATCTTCGTGCTCACCCGCCCGCCGCACGTCAACATCGACGAGCTCGTCGTCAAGGCCCTGGCCCAGTCGACCCCGGTTCGCATCGTCCGCGACGCCTGATGGCCCTGACGATCCTCGAAGGCTCGACGTTCTGCATCTGCGACGAGCGCGGCGACATCGACGGCGAGACGCAGGGCCTTTTCGCCGACGACACGCGCTTCCTCTCGCTGCTCCGCCTGACCGTGAACGGCGCGAAGCCGCTGCTGCTCTCGTCCGGAGTCGTCGAGTACTTCTCCGCGGCGTTCTACCTCCGCAACCCGCCGGTTGGGGGGCTGCCGCACGACACCGTCTCGATCACGCGGCACCGGTTCGTCGGCGAGGGCATGCAGGACCTGATCGTTATCCAGAACCAGGGCATGGAGCCGCTCTCGTTCGACGTCGCCCTCGAGTTGGGCACGGACTTCGCAGACATCCTGACCGTCAAGGAGCACGACTTCGCCCTCGGCGACCCGGTCCGGGCGACGCCGCTCCCGGCTATCGCCGACGTGCACCACCGCTTCGACGCCGAGGACAACCAGTTCGTCCTCCAGGAGCAGGACGGCGCCGGGGCAGCGAGGACGCAGGTGATCCTCTCCCAGCCCGGGAAGGTCGAAGGCTCGAAGGTCACGTACCGCCTCGAGCTTGGGCCCCGAGACGCCTGGGAGCTGCGGGTCGACATCGTTGCCTCGATCGACGGCGACTCGATCGCGCCCCGGAGCGCCGAGCGCCGCTTCGGCGAGGAGATGACGCGCGTCCGCGAGTCGCTCGCGGCGTGGCAGCTCCGCGTGCCGCAGATCCGCAGCGACTGGGACGACCTTGCGCACACGTTCCTCCAGTCGGTCTCCGACCTCGCCTCGCTGCGGATGCGCGGCGGCGGCCGCGCGGGACGGCTCCCCGCGGCCGGCATGCCGTGGTTCATGACGGTCTTCGGCCGCGACACGATCATCACTTGCCTGCAGACGCTGCTCTTCGGGCCGGAGCTGGCGCGGACTGCGCTGGAGGTGCTCGCCGAGCTGCAGGCCACGGAGGACAACGCGGAGATCGACGCCGAGCCGGGCAAGATCGTCCACGAGCTGCGCTCCGGGAAGGCCGCGCAGAACTGGTTCCACACCTACTACGGCACCGCCGACGCGACGCCGCTCTATCTGATCCTGCTCTCGGAGGTGTGGCGCTGGACGGACGACTCGGCGCTCGTGCGCACGCTGAAGGAGCCGGCCCTGCGGGCGCTCGGCTGGATCGACCAGTACGGCGACCGCGACGGGGACGGCTTCGTCGAGTACGAGCGCCGCACGCCGCACGGGCTCGCCAACCAGTCGTGGAAGGACTCCGGCGATTCGCAGCGCTTCCACGACGGGTCGATCGCGCACGCACCGATCGCCCCGTGCGAGGTGCAGGGCTACGTCTACAACGCGAAGCGGCGCATGGCCGAGCTCGCGCGTGAGATCTGGCGCGACCGGCCCTTGGCGGAGCGGCTCGAGCGAGAGGCGCAGGAGCTCCATCGCGCCTTCAACGAGCGCTTCTGGACGGATGCGCGCGGCGGCTACTACGTCCTCGCGCTGGACGGCGAGAAGCGGCAGGTCGACTCGCTCTGCTCGAACGTCGGACACCTGCTCTGGAGCGGGATCGTCCCGACCGAGCGCGTGGATGCCGTCGTCGACGCGCTGATGGGAGAGGAGCTCTGGTCCGGCTGGGGCGTCCGGACGATGTCGACCGGCGACGCGGGCTACAACCCGCTCTCGTACCACAACGGCACGGTCTGGCCGCACGAGAACTCCCTGATCGCGCAGGGGCTCGCGCGGCACGCTCGCTGGCCCGAGGCGCAGCGGATCGTGCGCCGGATGCTGGGCGCCGCGTCGCACTTCCACTACCAGCTGCCCGAGGTCTTCGCGGGCCTGCCGCGCGCGGAGACGCCGTTTCCGATCGCCTACCCGACCGCCGCGCGTCCGCAGGCCTGGGCCGCCGGGACGCCCGTGCTCCTGCTCCAGGTGCTGCTCGGCCTCGAGCCGGACCGCCGCCGCCACCAGCTCGAGACCTTCGCGCCCGAGGAGCTGCCCTCGTGGGCAGGCCGCTCGCTGCGCCTCTCGTCGATCCGCGCCTTCGCCCGGCAATGGGACGTCCGCGTCGATCGTGGGCATGTAACGGTGGAAGAGGTCTGATGCGCATCGCAATCCTCGCCCCGCCCTGGTTCGCCGTCCCGCCGTCGGGCTACGGCGGGATCGAGTGGATCGTCTGGCTGCTCGCGGATGGGCTCGCCGACCAGGGCCACGATGTCACGCTCTTCGCCTCGGGCGACTCACACACCAAGGCGAAGCTCGAGGCGGTCTTCGAGCACGCGCCGAGCGAGCTGATCGGCCGCAGCCTCCCCGAGTTGCGCCACGTCCTCGCCTGCTACGACCGCGCGGACGAGTTCGACGTCATCAACGACCACACAGGCCACCTGGGCGCGGTTCTCGGCGGCGTCTCCAAGGCGCCGGTCGTGCACACGGTCCACGGGCCGCTCGACGGCGAGCCGGGCCTCGTCTACCGGAGCATCCAGAAGGTTGCTCCGCAGGTCGGGCTGATCTCGATCTCGATGAACCAGCGCCGGCCGCATCCGGACCTGAACTGGGTCGCGAACGTCCCCAACGCGCTCGACCTCGAGCACTATCCGTGCAAGCCGCATCTCGGCGACTACCTCCTCTTCCTCGGCCGCATGAACCACGAGAAGGGCGCGCACCGCGCCGTCGCGGTCGCGATGGAGCTCGGTCTCCCGCTGAAGCTGGCCGGGAAGATGCGGGAGCCCCGCGAGCGCGAGTACTTCGCCGAGTTCGTCGAGCCGCACCTCGGAAACGGGATCGAGTACCTCGGTGAGGTCAACCACGGAACGAAGGTCGAGCTGCTGCAGAACGCGCGCACGACGCTCTTCCCGATCGAGTGGGAGGAGCCTTTCGGCCTGGTCATGATCGAGTCGATGGCGTGCGGGACGCCCGTGATCGCGACGCGCTTCGGCGCCGTCCCCGAGGTGATGGGCGACGGACAGGGCGGGATCGTCGTCGACCAGTGGCGCGAGATCCCCGAGGCGATCGCGCGCGCGGACGAGATCGATCCGCTCGAGTGCCGCCGCTACGTGGAGGAGCGCTTCGCCCCGGAGCGGATGGTCGGCGACTACGAAGAGGCTTACCGCAAGGCGATCTGAAGGGGGGATTGGGGCCCGGGCTGCTGCTGCCGATATCGCTGATTCCTGCCGGCCCCCCAAAGGAGTTTCCATGCCGCGCTTCACCGATGCATTCCGCGTCGCCGAGGAATCCGGTCAGACGATGGCCGAGTACGGCGTCGTCCTCGCGCTCGTCACGCTCGCCGTGCTCGCCGCGCTGACGATGCTCGGCGCCAATGTAAGCAGCGCCCTGACCGGCGTCGCGAACCTGCTTCCGTAGCTGAAGAACCTTGCCCGGGGCGGCCGCCCCGCCTCGGGCTTAGACGCGGATGCAGGCGGCTTGGTGATCGCCTGCCGGCTCGAGGGCCGGGTCGATTTGCTTGCAGTCGGGGATGGCCATCGGGCAGCGCGGGTGGAAGCGGCAGCCGCTCGGGATCCGCACCGCGTCGGGTGCCTCGCCGCTCAGGATCTCTCGCTTCGAGCGCTCTCGTGGGTCGCGCCGTGGGACGACCGAGAGCAGCGCTTTCGTGTACGGGTGCTGCGGGTCGCGGATGACCGACTGCGCCGGCCCCTCCTCGACGATCCGGCCGAGGTACATGACCGCGATGCGGTCGGCGAAGCGGGCCGCGGTCGAGAGATCGTGCGTGATCATCAGGATCCCGAGGCCGGCCTCGCGGAGGCGGTCGAGCAGGTTCAGGATCCCCGCGCGCACCGAGACGTCGAGCATCGAGACGGGCTCGTCCGCCACGAGCAGGTCGGGGCCAAGGACGATGCTCGCCGCGATCGCGACCCGCTGTCGCTGGCCGCCCGAGAGCTCGTGCGGGTAGCGCTCGAGAAAGAGCTCCGGCGGGTTGAGCTCCACCCGCGCGAGTGCCTCGCGAACGTGCTCGCGCCGCTCGGCCTTCGAGCCGCCGAGGCCGTGGATGAGGAGCGGTTCCTCGACCGCGGCCCGGACTGAGAGGCGCGGGTCGAGCGACTCGTACGGGTCCTGGTAGATCAGCTGCATCCGTCTCCGGAGCGGGCGCAAGGCGCGAGTCTGCAGAGTCGTGATGTCGCCGCCGTCGAACTCGATTCGGCCGGAGACGGGCTCGACGAGGCGCAGGACCGCCTGCGCGGTGGTCGTCTTGCCGCAGCCGGACTCGCCGACGAGGGCGACCAACTCCCCGCGCTTGACGGTGAAGCTGACGCCCTCGACCGCGTGCACGAACCGCTTGGGCCGGCGGGCGAGCGCGCCGCCGAGCCCGCGCGCCACCGGGTAGCGGACGACCAGGTCCTCGACGGCGATCAGCGGGCGCGAGCCGTTCTGACTCACACGACCTCCGCGACGACGTCGTTCAGGTGGCACGCGGCGGAACGGCTGCCCTCGAGCTCGCGCAAGAGGGGCCGCTCGTGCGTGCAGCGCCCGAAGGCGCGGTCGCAGCGCGTGTGGAACGGGCAGCCGACGAGCGGCCGGTCGAGCCGCGGCGGCGCGCCCGGGATCGACGCTGGCACGCCCTCGCCGTAGAGGTCCGGCGTCGCCGCGAACAGGAGCCGCGTGTACGGGTGCCGCGGCTCGTGGTAGAGGGCGTCGACCGGCCCGTGCTCGACGATCTCGCCCGCGTACATGACCGCCGCCCGGTCGCAGAGCTCCGCGACCACCGGCAGGTCGTGCGTGACGAGCAGCAGCGCCAGGCCGAAGTCGCGGCAGAGCGAGTCGAGCAGCTCCAGGATCTGCGCCTGCACCATCACGTCGAGCGCGGTCGTCGGCTCGTCGGCGATCAGGACGCTCGGGTTGCAGGCCAGCGCCATGGCGATCGCCGCGCGCTGGCGCATGCCGCCGGAGAACTCGTGCGGGAAGCGCTCGGCGCGGTCCGCCGGGATACCGACCGACTCGAGCAGCTCGCTCGTCCTCGTCCGCGCCTCGCGGCCCCGCGCCCGTTCGTGCAGCTCGAGCACCTCGACGATCTGCGAGCCCACTGTCTTGACCGGATTGAGCGCGTTCATCGCGCCCTGGAAGACGATCGCGAGGTCGACCCAGCGGTGGGGGCGGATCGACTCCTCGCCGCCCGCCAGGATGTCGACGCCGTTCAGCAGCACGCTCCCGGCGACGCTCGCGCTCGGCGGCAGAAGCCCGAGCAGGCCGAGCACGGTCGTCGTCTTGCCGCAGCCCGACTCGCCGACGAGGCCGAGCCGCTCGCCGGGCTCGAGGGCGAAACCGACGCCCTGCACCGCGTGCAGCTCGCGCTCGCCCTCCAGGTCGAACCAGACGTTCAGGCCCTCGACCTCCAGCAGACTGCTCATAGCGCCTCGGGACCCCGCCCGACCAGCGGCCGCAGCCGGAAGCTGCGCGCTGAGAGGTGCGCCACGCGCAGCCGCGGGTTGAGCGCGTCCTCGATGGTGCCTCCGAGCAGGCTGCAGCCGAGGATGATCACGGCGACGAGCGCGCCGGGCGGAACGATCGCCCACCATGCGCCGGTCGAGATCGCCGCCCGCTGGAAGGCGTTCTCGATCACCTTCCCGAGCGAGATCCGGCTCGGGTCGCCGAGCCCGAGGAACGAGAGCGCGGTCTCGTCGAAGATCGCGACCGCGATCGTCAGCACGGTGTTGGCGATCAGCAGCGGCGCCACCTGCGGCAGCACGTGCCGGAAGACCACCCGCGTGTGCGACGCGCCGAGCGAGCGCGCCCGCTTGACGTAGACCCGCTCGCGCACGCTCTTCACCTGCGCCCGGATCACCCGCGCCGTCGATGTCCAGAGCAGGATCCCGATCACGATCACGATGTGGAAGAGGCTCGGGCCCCAGATCGCGGCGACGATGATCATCAGCGGCACGTCCGGGATCACGAGGAAGTAGTCGGTGATGCGCATCAGGACCGTGTCGACCTTGCCGCCGAAGTAGCCGGCCGCGACGCCGATCGTCCCGCCGATCACCATCGAGACGAAGGTCGCCGCGAACCCAACGACGAGCGAGATCCGCGCGCCCCACATCAGCAGCGTCACCATGTCGATGCCGCCGTCGTCCAGCCCGAGAGGGTGGCTCCACGACGGGTGGCCGAAGACCGGCCCGACCTGTTTGTGCAGGTCGTACGGCGCCAGCACCGGCGCCAGCACGGCCCCGAGGACGACGAGCAAAAGCACGCCCGCCCCGACCGCCGCCGAGGGCCGCCGCTTGACCGTCTCCCAGACGATCCCGCGCCGCGAGCGGACGGGAACGGAATCGTCGAGCGCAACGGGCTCCTGCAGGACGACGCTCACGTCGTAATCCTCGGGTCGAGCTTGAAGTAGAGGAGGTCGGCGACGAGGTTGAAGAAGACGACCGAGATCGTCAGCAGCAGGAAGGCGCCCTGCAGCATCGGGTAGTCGCGCTGCAGCACCGCGTCGTACACGGCCCGCCCGAGCCCGGGCCAGGAGAAGACCGTCTCGACGAGGATCGCGCCCGCGACGATGTAGCCGAGCGAGAGCGCGACCAGGGTCGCGATCGGCAGCATCGCGTTGCGCAGCGCGTGCCGCCGCAGGATCGCCCCGGCGCGGAACCCCTTCGCGCGCGCGGTCAGGATGTAGTCCTCGCCGAGCGTCTCCAGCATCGCCGAGCGGACGATCAGCGTGTACTCGCCGTAGAGCACGAGCCCGAGGGTGAGCGACGGCAGGGCAATGTGCTCCGCGAGGTCTTTGACGTGCGTGGAGAACGACGGGTTGAGCAGGAACTCGTTCGACATCCCGCCGGTTGGCAGGACCCCGGCGAACAGGATCACGAGCATCAGCCCGAGCCAGTGCGTCGGCATCGAGTAGAACGCGAGGGCGGTCGTGACGCTCGCTCCCTCGGCCTTCGTCCCGCGGCGCCAGGCCGCGATCACCCCCGTCAGCGTCCCCAGCAGGATCGCGAACACCGTCCCGATCAGGACCATCGGGATCGTGTTGATCAGCGCGGTGCGCAGGTTCGTCGCGACCGGCTGGCTGTTCGCGAACGAGACGCCGAGGTTGCCGCGGAAGAGCTGTCCGAGGTAGATCCAGTACTGCTGGAACTTCGACTTGTCGAGCCCGAACTGGCG
This sequence comes from Actinomycetota bacterium, assembly GCA_005883335.1. Classification (GTDB taxonomy): domain Bacteria; phylum Actinomycetota; class Thermoleophilia; order Gaiellales; family Gaiellaceae; genus AC-32. Next base: position 10,923 of record VAXM01000036.1, on the reverse strand, counting down.
CTTGATCGCGAGGCGCGTCTCGGGGGTCGCGTGTGGGACGCGCGCGAGGTTCGTGACCGCACTCCCGGGCGCGAGCCGGAAGAGCGCGAAGTTGATCGTGATCGCGACGAAGACCGTCAGCAGCGCGAAGACGACGCGCTTGACGATGTAGTCCGCGCCCCTCACCGCTGCGACCCCCGGTTGAGCCGCACGGCTACTGCTGGTGCACCCTCGTCAGGCTGATCTTGCTGATCGAGTTGAACGGCCCCTGCGGCGAGGCGACGAGGCCGCCCCAGTTCTTGCTCACCGCCCAGACGGCGTCCTGCGCCGCGAGCCAGATGTACGGCTTCTGGCCGTAGAGGTACTTCTGCATCTTCCAGACGACCTGCTTGCGCTTCGCCTGGTTCGGCGTCAGCTGCTGCTGCGAGTACATCTTGTCGTAGCGCGGATTGCAGTAGCCGCTGTCGTTCCACCCCGCGTACTGCGCGCAGGTGACGACCGAGAGCATGAAGTCCGGGTCGATCAGGCCGACCCAGTCCCAGAGCGCGAGGTCGAACTTGAGGTACTTGTTGTTGGGCGCCGTCATCGCGTCGAACGCCGCGGTCGAGTCGAGCGCGCGCTGGGTCAGGTTGATCCCGATCTTGCGGAAGTCCGGCTGCAGGATCTGGAAGGTGCGGTTCGTGCTCGGGACGTCGGTCGGCGTGATGACCGCGTACGACATCTTGTGGCCGCTGGCGCGGCGGATTCCGTCCTTGCCCTTCTTCAGCCCGGCCTGGTCGAGGAGCTTGTTCGCGAGGCTGAGGTCGAACTTCTCCGGTTCCACGCTCGGGTTGTGCCACGCGCCCGTGGCCGGCGGGATGATCGTGCTGGCCGGCTTGGCGTAGCCGAGGAAGACGACCTTGATGATCTGCTTGCGGTCGACCGCGTGCGCCATCGCCTCCTTCACCTTCAGGCTCAGGAGCTCGCGGTGCGCCGTCTTCTTCGGGTTGGAGTTGATGATGAAGTCGGTCTGGTCGACGCCCGGCGCGCTGCGGATGTTGAAGCCCGCTCGGAGCGTCTTGATCGCGGTGCCCGGCACGGACTCGATCGCGTCGATCTCGTGCGCCTTCAGCGCGGCGACAAGCGTGTCCTCGTTGGAGAACATCCGCAGCCCGAAGCCGTCGGCCTTCGGCTTCTCGCCGTAGAAGGAGTCGTTGCGCTGGAAGAGCGCGATGTCGTTCTTCTTGAACTTGACGAGCTTGAACGGCCCTGCGCCGACGAGCGGCGAGTTCGAGAAGGTCTTCAGGTCGTTGCCCTTGTGCCCGGTGTACTTGCTCCAGACGTGCTGGGGCAGGATCGCGAGCTGCTGGAACTGGCCGAGGACGTTGCCTGCCGCCTTCGTGTACCGAACGACGAGGGTGGTCGCATTCGGCGCGCTCGCCCGCTTGATGTGGGCGACGAGGCCCGCCGCGTTGGCGGCGCCGCCGCTCGCGTACTTGAGATCGGTGTTGATCGTCCAGGCGGCGTCCTTCGCGGTCAGCGGCTTGCCGTCGCTCCAGACGGCGTTCGCGCGCGTCTTGAAGGTCCACGTCTTGCCGCCGTTCGACGACTTCCAGGAGGTGGCGAAGTCGGGCGCGAAATGCGAGTTCGACTTGTCGTACTGGACCAGGAGCGGATAGACGTACTCGAAGGTGTTGTAGGCGTCCTGGTTGAAGGCGACGTAGGGGTTCAGCGAGTCGATCCGGGAGCTCGTCCCGATCTTGAACGTCCCGCCGTTCTGCGTGCTCGAGCTGTGCGCCGCCGCCCCGAAGGCCGCGAGCGCGATCACGGCAAGCACCGTCACGAGTGCCGCCAGCCATCGCTTGTTCATCTGTGCCCTCCTCCTGTCACGCGTCGAACGGGGATTCGTCGAGCGTGAGCGTTCGCCGGTCGGCATCGAGCGTATACCGAACTCCGAGCGGGATCGAGGCCAGATGCTTGCCGTGCCCGAGCGGCAGGCCGTACAGAACCGGCACTCCGAGCGGCTCGAGATGCTCCTCCAGCACGTCTTCGAGCGACCGCGAGCGGGCCCAGTCGGAGGCGGGGCGGAGGTCGCCCCAGTCGCAGTCCTTCATCTCGCCGACGACGACGCCCACGACTCCTTCGAGCTTTCCCGCGAGCTGAAGCTGTGTGAGCATCCCGTCGACGTAGTACGGCGGTGCCTTGTAGTCCTCGAAGAAGAGGATCGCGCCGTCGAGGGAGATCTCCCACGGCGTGCCCATCGTCTGCATGAGCAGCCAGAGGCAGCCGCCCAGGAGCGGGGCGGTGACCGTGCCGCCGTTGATCGCGCGGACGTACGGGTCGTCGGGGCTCCGCGGGACCTCGCCGCGCGCCTCGTTGCGGAGGACGGCCAGCAGACGCTCCCGCGTGAAGCCGGTCGCCTCCGCGGAGCCGACGCCGATCAGGCCATTGCCGTAGAAGGTCGACAGCTCGGTGCGGCGGTGGATCGCTACGTGCAGCGCCGTGATGTCGGAGAAGCCGACGAACGGCTTCGGGTTCGCGGCGATCGCGTCGAAGTCGAGGTGCGGGATCGTCTGCGCCGAGCCGTAGCCGCCCTGCAGCGCCTGGACTGCGTCGACCTCCGGGTCGGCGAAGAGGGCGTTCAGGTCTTCGGCCCGGTCCCGCGCGTTCCCGGCGACGTAGTCGTCGCGCGCGTAGACGTGTGGGGCGAGCTTGACTCGGTAGCCCTGCGATTCCCACCACTCGACTCCGCGCAGCACTTCGGAGCGGGCGTCGTAGGGGCTCGCGGGCGCGGCGACGCCGATCGTGCCGCCGCTCGGGAGCGGCTTCAGGGCAGGTCCTTGGCTCGAGGACGGGCCAGCGGGAAGACGCGGCCTTCCATCGCGGCCGCCATGCGTTTCAGGCGCCGGTCGAGCTCGCGGCGCGAACGTGCGAGGTGGCGGCGGAGGCTCCGCTCGAGCCACGGGCCGGGCCGACGGCCCTCGCCGCGCAGTGAGGCCAGCTCCGCCCAGAGGTCGGGGCCTGGGTCGGCGTCGCCCTGGACGCCCCAGCAGGCCCGCGGCGCTCTGCGGCCGCGGCGGCCGCGCTCGATTCGGAACGCCTCGTGCGAGAGGTCGGCGCAGAGCCAGTTGAGGCCGACCTGCACCAACTCGTGGGCCGCGGTCCGCGGCTCGGCCAGCGCGCGTTCCAGATGCGCGATGTCCGAAGCCGTCTGCTCGTGGGGGTAGCGCGGCGCGTCGATGGCGTCCAGACCGTAAAGCCCGCGGCCGATCGCCGTGAAACGACGGCGCGCCTCCAAGGGGTCGACGTCCGGCAACTCCAGCCCGAAGCGGCCGAGCTCGCGGGCGCGGGCGCGGAAGTCGAGCCTGTGCTGATCCAGCAGCATCCGTGCGCAGACCTCCGTCAGCTTCGTCAGGTAGGCGAAGTCGACGCCGTCCGCGGTGTCGAACTGCGTGTGGTACTCCGTGCGGTCGAAGCCGTCGGTGAACGTCGAGACGTTGATCCCCGGGATCCCGGTGGCCAGGAACGGCCAGACCTCGGTCCAGGTGTTCGGGCGCCCGAGCTTGTAGCCGTGGGGCAGGAGGCCGTCGCCCGTGGCGTCGCGGCAGATCCTGCGCATGCGCGCGGCGAGCTCCGGAGGCGCGTCGACGGTGAACGGCTCGGGCCGGCCCGAGCCCTCGACGTTGAGGTAGAACGGCGAGCTCGTCGTCCACTCGCGGTGCTCGGCGACGACCTGGTACCAGGCGCCGTAACACCAGTCGTAGGCGGAGTTCGCAATCCCGTATTCCTCGGCGGTGTGGGAGACGAACGCGATCGATCGCTCGGGGCGCAGGCCGGCTTCGCGGAAGGCGCGGGCCAGCTCGAGAGTGACGGCGACCCCGGTCGCGTCGTCGAAGGCGGCGCCGAACCAGCCGTCGTGGTGGCCGGCGACGATCAGCGGCGCCCCGCGGCGGCGGCCGGGGAGGATGCCGACGACGTTCGCAGCCTCGGCGCCTCGGGCCAGCGGTGCCCTGAGCACGACTTTGACCTGGCCGTTCAGCTTCGGCGCGTCCTCCTTGCGGATCGTCACGCAGGGCGGCGCCTGCTCGTGCCAGATCCCGTCGAAGGTGCCGAGCGCTCCGGGCGCCTGGTAGTAGGGCCCGCCGGGTGGGCAGCAGACGATCATCGCCTTCGCGCCGCGCAGGCCGAGCTCGAGACCGACGTGGTAGGGCCAGAGGCGCGCCACCTCCCACTCGACGAGCGCGATCTTGCCGGCGACGTCGAGCCGGTCGAGCTGCTTGCGCCCGCCGCGGCCGACGGGGACGAGCTCTCCGCTGACTCCTTTCCGGCCGGTCTCCGGAACGCCGCCGAACGAGGCGCACTCGAAGCGCGTGCCGTCCACGAGCTCGACGAACGCCTCCTGCAGGCGCCAGCCGTCGACCGGGACCGGCTCTTCCACTACGTCCTCGAGGCTGAGCTTGCGCATCTCGCTCGCGATGAACTTCGTCGCCTTGCGCTCCTCGGGTGTGCCGGCGACGCGGAAACCGAGAGGGTGCGAGCGGAACGACTCGAGCCGCTCGACGACGTGGCGGAGGTAGCCGGGGTCGAATCTCACAGCGCCGACTCGAAGCCGAGCAGCGTCTCGAGCACCAGCGGCCCGATCGTCTCCAGGTCGTACCCGCCCTCCTGGACGATCACCGTCGGCAACCGGAGCCCTCCGAGCAGCTCTCCGGCCTCGCGGTACCCCTCCTGTGTGACCTCGAGCGGGCTCTCAGCGTCGCCTGCGGCCGCGTCGACGCCGAGTGAGATGACGAGACCCTGCACGCTGCTCTCGCGGGCCCAGGCGACGAGGCTGTCGACGGCGTCCAGCCACCTCCCGTCGCCGGACCCCGGCGCAAGCGGCAGGTTCTTGGAGCCCAGACCGTGCGCGAATCCGAGGAAGTGGGGAAACCAGCCGGCCCGCGGGTCGACGTGGACAGAGCCGACGATCACGTCGCTGTTCCCGGCGAAGATCTGCTGCGTGCCGTTGCACTGGTGCGCGTCGATGTCGAGCACGGCGACGCGTTCGAGCTCCAGCGCAACGGCTGCGCACGCCGCGTTGTTGAGGTAGCACGACCCGCCGTAGGCGGCGCGGCACGCGTGGTGGCCCGGCGGACGCGTGCAGGCGTACGCAACAGGTTCTCCCCGACGCACGAGGTCAGCGGCGGTGAGCGCGACGTCGACCGCGGCGCGGGCGGCCTCCCAGGTGCCCTCGCCGATCAGCGTCATCGTGTCGTACGCGAAGAAGCCCGTCTTCGCCGGGACCGCGGTCGGCTCGATGAGTGGACCGCCGAGGCCGGGGTGGGCGAAGATGTACGGGACGACGCGGGTCTGGCCCGGATCCTCGGGCAGCCCGGAGGCTTGCCACTCGTCCCAGGCCGACTCGAGGAACCGCAGCAGGTCCGCGTCGTGGATCGACTTGAGGATCTCGTCGTCGTGGGCCTCGGCCAGTAGGAGATCGGGCCGTGCGAGCGTGTCGAGGATCCGGTCCACCCGGGCCGGGACCTCGCTCGCCTCCGTCGGTAGCCCGACCCAGATCTCCCTGCCTGGATCATGGAGCAGGCAGCGATCGCTCCAGACGACCGGCATGGCGAGCTCCACGCGGCGACTCTACAGTCCTCCCGTGCCCGGAACTCCGTCGAAGCCGCGAGGGCCGCGACTGCGCGAGCTCGGCCTGCGGATCGGCGAGCTGGAGCCCGGCCCGTCCGACTCGATCGCGGACGTGTCGGGGATCCTGGTCGGTCACGTGACCGTCTGGCGCGACGAGCCGGAGCCGCCGGAGGGTCGCGGGACCGCGAGGACGGGTGTTACGGCTGTGGTGCCCGAGTCGCTGCCTCTACGGGCAGGCGTGGCGGTGCTGAACGGGGCCGGCGAGCTGACGGGATCGCATGGGATCCGCGAGTGGGGCCAGCTGGATACGCCGGTCTACCTGACGGCGACGATGGCGGTTGGGCGTGTCTTCGACGGCGCGGTGTCGGTCGCCGTGGCAAGCGATCCGAGCGTCGGCGTCGACGACGTGCTCATCCCGGTGGTAGGCGAGTGCGACGACAGCGACCTCAGCGAGGCGCGGGTCGTGCAGGTCGAAGGCGCCGACGCGGGGCGTGCCGTAGAGGGCGCGACAGGGTGGCCTTTCGACGAAGGCGCCGTCGGGGCGGGCACGGGAATGACCTGCCTCGGGTGGAAGGGCGGGATCGGAACGGCCAGTCGTCTTGCCGGCGGCTACGTGGTGGGCGTGCTCGTCCTCGCGAACTTCGGCGGGTCGCGGCAGCTCCGCGTCGCGGGGGTTCCGGTCGGCGAGCTCGTGCCGGGCGAGGCTCGGGCCGATCCCGCGGGGAGCTGCATCGCCGTGGTTGCCACGGACGCCCCGTTGAGCTCGGCCTCTCTGGAGCGGGTTGCTCGGCGCGCGGGCCTCGGGCTCGCACGCACGGGCTCCGTAGCGCATCACGGCAGCGGCGAGATTTTCGTCGCGTTCTCGACTTCGAGTGGCCAGGAGGTCGAGGGGTGGGACCTCGACCCGCTTTTCGAGGCGACGGTGGACGCGACCGAAGAAGCCGTGCTCAACGCCATGTGGGCGGCACCGGATGTCGAGGGGCGCGACGGCCGGGTTGTCCGCGGCCTGCCGCACAACGAGGTGCTCGAGCTCCTACGTGCCCGGAGCGTTCTCTAGCTTCTTCTGCCAGTACCGCTCGAGCCCGGCGTACGACTGCCAGAGCGGCATCGCGTGCTCGTAGGCGTCTCGGTCCGGGCCGAGGTCCTTCGCGGCGGCCTGGATGAACTCGTCGCGGCTCATGCCCTCGCCGACCCAGGCGGTCCAGCGCTCGAGGCAGGCGCGCAGGTCGGCGATCTGACGCTCGGGCTCGTCGACGACGCCGAAGTGGATCAAGGCGAGCCGCTCCGGCCGGCGGCGCTCGATCTCGTCGAGGGTCGTCTGCCAGGCCTCGAGGTCGAACTCGGGCGGCGGCGTGGGGGCGAGGATGGCGCGGCTCGGCGGGATGCGCACTCCGGTCGCGTCGCCCGCGTAGAGCGTTCCATCGGAGTCGAAGTAGCAGACGTGGTGGGAGGCGTGACCGGGCGTCGGGAAGCACTCGAGGCCGAGCACCTCGGGGCCGACTGTGTGGACGTTCGCCTCGGGGACGGGCACGAGCTCGCCCCAGAGCGTGTCGAACTCGTCACCGTAGAGCCGGCGGGCGCTGCGCTCGAGGCGCTCGGGGTCGACGAGGTGCGGCGCGCCGATCTCGGAGACGTGCACCTGCAGCTCGGGGTGCTCGCGGACGAGCGTGCCGGCCGCGCCGGCGTGGTCGAGGTGGATGTGTGAGAGCAGCAGGTGCCGCAGGTCGCGCAACTCGAGGCTGCGCTCGGCGAGGCGGTTCTTCAGCTCGGGGACGCAGCTCGCCGGCCCGCAGTCGAACAGCGCCGGGCCTTCCGTCGACTCCACGAGATAGCACCCAATCACGCGTTCGCGCCCGAGGTGCAGCAGGTCGAGCGGCTCGAGCATGCCTTGATGCTAATTCCGTGACGCTTGCTCGCACGGTCCGTGACAGTGGCTGCCACCGAACGCGTGCAGAACGCGGAGGCACGGCCAGGTCGCGTGACGAAGCCGTTACAAAGCTGCGCGGGTGGCTGCCACCGGGGCTAGGGCCATCCGTGCCAGCGCTCGGGCTCCAGCCACGCGCTGACTCGTTTGCGGTCGCGCGTCCGGAACGGATGGCCGGTGTATCGCAGCGCCAGCCGGTCGATGTCGGCCAGCGACTCGTCGTCCTCGATCGAGACGATCCGGCCCAGCAGGCTCACGTGCCGGTACCAGCCGTCCTCGCCGCTTCCCAGCACCGTCAACGCGACGCGCGGGTCGTGCGCCATGTACCTGAGACGCAGGCGCGTGTCCTCCATGTTCAACAACACGCGCCCGTCGTCCCAGTCGTACCAGGTCGGAACGCTGTGGGGCGACCCGTCCGGCCGCAGCGTCGCGATCACCGCGGGATTTGGCAGCCGCAGGAACTCGTCCACTTCGGGTGGGACGGGAGCACGCGGCATCAGCGCACCCGCTCGAGCACGCCCACGTAGACGTGCTCGCCCTCGTCGATCACGCGCCTAAGCTCCCAGCCGGTCCCCTCCGCGAGCTCGGCCATTTCCTCGGGCGAGACCAGCAGGTAGTCGAACCGCGGCGTCGAGTACGACCCGTGGCGGATGCGGATCCGCAGCTGTCCGCCCATCCTCGCTTCTGCAGGTGGAGCCCGAGACGTCCGGCGCCGCGGCCGACATCGAGGTACTCGAGGATCAAGCGCCCGTAGGCATCGTGTTCCGGTCTAAGCGCCAGCGGCTGCCGCCGAGCGCACGAGCGCGGCCTCGAGATCGGCGATGAGGTCCTCCGCCGACTCAATTCCAACCGAGAGCCGAATGAGGTTCCGAGGTGCCGCGAACGGCGCCTCCGCGGTCGACGCGTGCGTCATCCGCGCCGGATGCTCGATCAGGCTCTCGACGCCGCCCAGGCTCTCGGCGAGCTTCCAGAGCTTCGTTCGAGCGCACAGCCCGACGGCCTCCTCCTCCGACTCCGCCAGGAACGAGACCATCCCTCCGAAGTCACGCATCTGCCGCGCCGCGATCTCGTGCCCGGGATGCGACTCCAATCCCGGATACAGCACCCCCTCGACGCGGGGGTGGCGCTCGAGGAATTCAGCGACCGCACGCGCGTTCTCGCAGTGCTGGCGCATCCGCACGGCGAGCGTCTTGATCCCGCGCAGCACGAGCCAGCAGTCGAACGGGCCGGGCACCGCGCCCAGCGATTTCTGCAGGAACGTCAGCCGCTCCGCGACCGTCGGGTCGTTCGTCGCCGCAAAGCCGCCGATCAGGTCCGAGTGACCGCCGAGGTACTTCGTCGTCGAGTGGACGACGAGGTCGGCGCCGAGCGCGAGCGGCTGCTGCAGATACGGCGAGGCAAAGGTGTTGTCGACTACCACCAGCGCTCCCGCGGCATGCGCTGCCTCCGCGCAGGCCCGGATGTCGACGATGTTCAGCATCGGGTTCGTCGGCGTCTCGAGCCAGACGATCCGCGTGCGCTCGTCCAGCCGCGCCGCCGGGTCGGCGTTCAGCTCATCGGCCGGCGCCCACTCGAACTCGTAGCCCTTCGGCTCGTAGACCTGCGAGAACATCCGGTAGACGCCGCCGTAGACGTCCGCCACCGCGACGACGCGATCGCCCGGGTTGAGCAGGTGCATGATCGTCGTGACGGCTCCGAGCCCGGACGAGAACGCAACGCCGTGCTCCGCGCCCTCGAGCGACGCGAGGCAGAGTTGCAGCGCCGTCCGCGTGGGGTTCGAGACGCGTGCGTACTCATAGCCCTTGTGCTCGCCGACCGCCTCCTGAACGAAGGTCGACGTCTGGTAGATCGGAACCGTGACGGCGCCGGTCGCCGGGTCCGGCTCCTGCCCGTCTTGGATCGCGCGGGTCTCGAAGTCCACACCCCGATTCTAGTTACGGCCGCTTCCGCGGAGGCGGCGGCGGGCGGCGCGGCGGCGGCGCCCCGCCAAGCGCGTGCTCGAGGCGTTCGAGCAGGCGCCCAAGTCGGTCGACCTCCGGTGCGGGAAACGCTGTGAGCAGCTCCCCGACCCGCGAGTGGACGAGACGCGCTGCCGTCCTGTAGACGCTTCGTCCGGCCTCGGTGAGGGCGAGCGCCTGCCGCCGCCGGTCGTCCACTGCCTGCACGCGATCTACCCAGCCGGCCTGGTCGAGGGCAGCGACGAGCTGCGAGACCGCCGCGCCAGAGACCCCGGTGCGACGGGCGAGCTCGGCGGCCGTGAGCCGCTCGGCCGCGATTGCCCGTAGGGCGAGGAACTGCCCCAGCGTGAGCTGCGGCTCGTGAGCCGCGAGCACGCGCTCGATCCAGCGGCTCACGAGCGGCGCTACACCCACGAGCGGCTCGGCCGCGTTTGCGGGACTGCGTGGGCGGGACATAGTTAAGTAAGCTTAACGGTTAAGGATGCTTAGCAGAATCATCTTCGCAGTTGTCGCGGTGGCCGCGGTGGCGATCTGGCCTCGGAGCCGCATGTCGGCGGCGGTCGCCCTCGGGGCGGGGCTGCTGTCGGCGCTGGTCGCGGGGTGGGGTGTTGCGGCGGACACGGTGCGCGCCACCGGCCCGATGCTCGCCTTCCTGACCGTGGCCCTGACCCTCGCGGGACTGGCCGAGCGGGCCGGGCTCGCCCGCCGGGCGGCCGACGGTCTCGCTTCGGCGGGCCGCGGGCGCACCGGACGGCTCTACGCGCTGGTCTGCCTGACGTCCGCCGGCCTGACCGGCCTGGTCTCGCTCGACGGCTCGGTGGTGCTGATGGTGCCGCTCGTGCGCGCGCTCGCGCAGCGCTGCCGGATCGCCCAGGCGCCGTTCTTCCTCGGCGCGGTCGCCGTCGCGAATGCCGTCTCGCTCGCGGTGCCGGAGGGAAACCCGACGAACCTCGTCCTGATGAGCCGCCTCGGGCTCTCTCCGGGTGCCTTCCTCGGCCACCTGCTTCTGCCGGGTCTATGCGCGGCTGTTCTCTGTGCGCTGGTGCCGCTGCGCCGCCTTGGCCGCGCCACATACGAGATCGCGGCCGACGCGCCCCAGCGAGTGCACGCCCCGCTGCTCGTTCCCTGGCGGATCGGCGCGCAGATGGCCGGCCTGCTCGCGTCGCTCGATCGCCTCGCGCCCGCGCTCTCCCTGCACGGCGGCGGGCTCGCCGCGCTGCTCGCGGTCGCGGCCGGAACGGCCGCCGCGGCCGCGGCCGCGAACAACCTTCCGGTCAGCGCATCGGTGGCCGCGCTTGCCACCTCGGGCCCGGGCGCCTACGCGGCGTTGATCGGCCTCAGCGTCGGCGCGCTCGCCACGGCGCACGGCTCGGTCGCCACCCTGATCGCCCGCGATCTGGCCGGCGACAGCCGTCCCTGGGCCCGAACGTGGGCCGCGCCGACGGTTGCGGCTGT
>VAXM01000035.1 GCA_005883335.1 Actinomycetota bacterium | reverse complement strand
CTGTGCTCCTCGCGTAACCGCTCGACCTCGGCCCGCTCGGCGTCGCTGAGGTTGCCGTAGTCCCTGGCGACGCGCTCGCGCCGCCGCGCCTGCCAGCGCCGGTATAGGTTTCTCAGCTTCAAGCTGCTGCCGTCTCCATCTCAGGCGCGTAGGAGCCCGTCCGCGCCGCGCCGTTGAACTTTGCGCGGCGGTAGAACGCCTTCTGTGCGTCTTCGACGTTCGCGGGGTCGCCGCCCCAGGCCTTCAGCGCCGGAGCCTGCAGCGCGCGGCCGTACGAGAACGAGAGCTCCCACGGGTGCGGCCCGCGGGCGTTCATCGCGTTGAGGTGGACGGTCGCGTCTTCGTCGGTTTGGCCGCCGGAGAGGAAGACGATTCCCGGCACCGCCGCCGGCACGTGGCGGGAGAGAACGTCCAGCGTCGCCTCCGCGACCTCGTCGACACCGGCGCGGTCCGAGGCGTCGTAGCCGCTCAGCACCATGTTCGGCTTCAGCAGCGTCCCGTAGAGGTCGAGCCGCTGGTCGTGCAGCTCCGTGTAGACGGCCTGCAGCACACGGCCGGATGCTTTCGAGCTCTCCTCGATCGTGTGCCCGCCGTCCATCAGCACCTCGGGCTCGACGATGGGGACGAGCCCCGACTCCTGCGAGAGCGCCGCGTACCGCGCGAGCGCATGGGCGTTCGTCCAGACGCAGTACTCGCTGGGCCGCCCGTCGCCGATCGAGTACGTCGCGCGCCACTTGGTGAACCGCGCGCCGAGCTCGTAGTAGTCCTCGAGCCTCTCCCGGAGCCCATCCAGCCCCTCGGTGACAGTCTCTCCGTTGGCGAGCGCGAGCGGTTTCGCGCCCTTGTCGACCTTGATCCCCGGGATGATCCCGCGGCTCTCCAGCACCTTCGGGAACGGCGTTCCGTCGGCAGAGCTCTGGCGGATCGTCTCGTCGAAGAGGATCACGCCGCTGATGTACTCCTCGGCGCCTTCGGTGGTGAAGAGCAGCTCGCGGTAGGCGCGCCGGTTGTCCTCGGTCGACTCGACCCCGATCGAGTCGAAGCGCTTCTTGATCGTCCCGTCGCTCTCGTCGGCGGCGAGGATCCCCTTGCCCTCGGCGACGAGCGCCTTCGCGGTTTCGTGGAGTTCTGTTCCCATCGGCTCCCCCTTCGTTTGCTCCTACTGATTATCGCCTCCCGCGGCGCCTTGTAGGAGCAGCTGGACGCGGCGGAGCTCGGTCGTCGAAGCAGGCTCGATCGCACCGGCGCTGACCCACCAGGCGGGATGGATCTCGTTCCAGCCGTGCTCGGTGTCGTCGACCCACGGGCCGACGACCTCGATCCTCGCGCCTTCCTGCGGGACGGCAACGCGGGACCGGTCCTGCGGGATGATCTCCACGACGAGGTTGCCGCCCACCCGCGAGTTGCCGTCCGCCAGCAGCTGTTCGTAGTCCGGATCGGGACGGAGATCGATATGGACGTCGCCGTCGTACTCCTCGAACTTGACCTTGTGCACCGTCCCGATCGCGATCTTGCAGCGGCTCTTCACGATCAGCCGTTGCGGGTGGTAGACGCCGGCCAGTGGCCCGCCGCCGCGGCAGTAAGGCGAGGGGAGCGTTACGTGGCGACGAAGGCTGCAGGCGGCTGCACAGAGTAGGAGGAAGAGTCCGAGCACGACCGCAGGCCGACGCATCCAGCGAGGTTGCCTGCCGAGACCTGCACGCGAAAGTCGCTCTTTCGGACCTGGGCTAGAATCGCCTCAGCGCGGACGTAGCTCAGTTGGTAGAGCATCAGCTTCCCAAGCTGAGGGTCGCGGGTTCGATCCCCGTCGTCCGCTCTACTGCGGCAGAGGCAGGCCAGCCATCGGAAGGAGGCCACCGTGCCGCTCGACCTCTGTACTCCCGGGAACCGGGACCTACTCGAGCGCAACATCTGTTTGTCCGCGCTCTCGAAGAATCTCAAGGGGGAGCTGAAACCGCTCCACCACGCGCTCGAGCGCTGCGCGAAGCTCAAGTGCAGGACCCTCAAGACGATCCATTTCCTCGAGCTTCGGGTCACCACGAACGCGCCGTGCGACTCGCCGCCAGGTCGGCTGCTCGACGGAAACTTCATCGTCCGCAACCTGATCACCGCGTTCGAAAACGGCGACGGGACGCGACGGGGCATCCACGAGGGCGACTTCCTCTGGAAGGGAAAGGGAGCCGTTGCGGTCGGGTCGATCTCGGGAATCACCAACGCAGGTACCCACCGCCAGCCGGTCTTCGACAAGTGCCAGACCTGCGACGCGAAAGGCTGGATGGAGGGGCGCTTCTGCGGGACGATTCGCGAATCCCGACGGGCGCAGCTCCGCGGCTGCCAGGTGATCGGGACCTACCGGTTCCATTTCGATCCGACGAAGACCGAAGGAGGTCGCGGCGGGATCAGCGGCACGCTCGAGGGCGAGATCGTCTGCGCCTGCCCGGGCTAGATCGGGACGTGCCCAGGCTCAGCGGCGACGCGCTCGACCCGAGACCGGGCTGTCGTAGAGCAGCACCTATTCCAGGCCGGTGTCGAGATGGAAGTCGCGCCGGCCCATGCGCGCCTTCCGGACGCGCACGGTTTTCGGCGTTAGCCCCGTGCCGATCCGGCGCTTCGGGACCGTGGTGACCGCGTAGGCACCGGGGCGGAGCCTGACGCGGTAGGTCCCCTTCATCGTCGTCTTGACGCGCGCCACGACGCGGCCCGCACGCTTGAACTGCAGGACGACTCCGGCGGCCGGCTTCTCGCACGGCTCGCCCACTTTGCAGACGGGCTTGATCGGCCCTTCCATCACGACGCCGTGCAGCCCCGAGACGGGCGCTGAAGCGGCCGCTCCGGCGAAGCACAGGGCGAGTGCCAGAGCGGCGAACATGCGAGCCGCCGAGCGCACACCGGAACTCTAGCGGGGTCGCAGCGGCCCTGCTAACGTCGCGCGGAACCGTGCAACTCGACCAAAGGGGAGGGCAGGAATGCACGGGATTCTCAGAGGTACCCGCCGCAGGCTGTGGCTGGCTGGCGCAGCCGCGGCGACGGCCGCGATAACGGCGGCGATCTGCGCAGGGGCGGCGAGCAACAGCTCGGCCGCGACAACCAGAGCCGGCACGCAGGGGCCAACGTTCACGTGGGACGTCGCCCACGACGTCTCGCCGACCCTTCGCGATCTGGCACGCGACCGGATTCCCGGGGACGCCGAGGATCCGGCGGACGAAGTGGAGGGCGGCCCGATCGCGCAGGGCGAGGGCTACTCGCCCGACGGCGCCCTGCAGTCGGTGATGCCGCCGACGACGATCCCTTCGACGCAGGCGAACTTCGAAGGGCTCAGCAACCAGGACAACTTCAACATCTTCGGCTTCCGGGTGAACCCGCCGGACCCGAACGGCGAGGTCGGCCCGAACAACTACGTCGAGATGATCAACCTCGTCTTCGGCGTCTATGACAGGTCGGGCAACCTGCTGCTGGGGCCGGTCGACACCGGCACGCTCTGGAGCGGGTTCGAAGTTCCGGACTGCACCGATCCATCCGGCGATCCGGTGGTCATGTACGACCAGTTCACGGACCGCTGGATCCTTTCGCAGTTCACGACAGCGGGCCCGGAGTACTGGAACTGCGTGGCGGTGTCCACGACCAGTGATCCCACCGGCTCCTACTACCGCTATGCCTTCTCGACCGGTCCGAACTTCCCGGACTACCCGAAGTACGGCAACTGGAAGGACTCGTACGTCATCACGACACGCGAGTTCGGCCCGACGATCGAGTACGGGATCGGTGTCTACGGGCTCGAGAAGAACAAGATGGTGAACGGTGAGCCCGCACGCTCCGTGCGGTTCTTCCTCGACGGGAACGCTCCGGGGATGCTGCCGCTCGTCGGCGACGGGCTGTTGCCGGCGGACGTGGACGGCAAGACGAAGCCGAAAAGCGACGCGAAGATCCCGATCATCGGCACACAGGACGACGACGCCTCCTACGGCGCGACGTTCGACGCGCTCAACGTCTGGGATCTCGACGTCAAGTGGCGCTCGACGCCGATCGCATCGCTGGTCCTGAACACGCAGCTGCCGACGGCGCCGTTCGACTCGGCTTTCCCGTGCGCGCCCACGTCGCGTGACTGCCTGCCGCAGCCGGGCATCACGAATCCGGCGCAGTACCTCGACATCCTCTCGTACCGGCAGCGGCCGACCTTCCGGCTCGCGTACCGGAACTTCGCAAACTACGAGACGATGGTCACCAACCAGTCGGTCGAGGCATCTCCGGGCGTCGCGGGCGTCCGCTGGTACGAGATCCGGCGGGTGGGCAACACCTACAGCATCCAGCAGCAGGGCACGTATGCCCCCAACGACGGCATCCATCGCTGGATGGGCAGCATCGCCCAGGACAAGAACGGCGACATGGGGCTCGGCTACAGCGTCGTCAACGGCACCGATGTCTTCCCGGGGATTCGCTACACGGGCCGCCTCGCGGGTGATCCCGCGGGACAGATGACCCTTGGCGAAGGGACGATCATCAACGGGTCGGGCGTCCAGCGGACCACGAACTCGCGCTGGGGCGACTACACCGACCTGACCGTCGACCCGGTCGACGACTGCACGTTCTGGTACGTCAACGAGTACTACACGCTGGCGGGCCAGATCTCCTCGACAGCCGGTTGGCAGACCCGAATCGCCAGCTTCAAGCTGCCGGGCTGCGCCTAGTACCTAGAGCGATAGCTGGAGGGAGGGCCTGCGCAGGCCCTCCCAGCTATCGCTTCGAGGTACTAGAGACCGACGCACTGACCGGTCTCGCGGCCGGTCACGTGGTTCGGCGAGCCCTCGGAGTCGCCGACCTGCGGGGGCGGATCGTTGCCCTGGCAGTTGAGGTTGCCGTGCATCGTGTTGGTGACGACCTCGTTGCCGTCGGGGTCCGCCACGGTGTTCCCGATCAGGTTCACCGAGCCGTGGACGTTGTTACGGATGAAGCCGTTCCAGAAGCCGTCGTAGCCGGCTTCGGTGTAGCCGCCGTTCACCGTGCTGTCCTCGATCGTGTTCCACGTGACGTCGAACGGGCCGCCGAACGGGCCGGACCCGCCGTGGATGTCGATCCCGCCGTTGATCGTGCTGAAGTGGATCTGCACGTTCATGGCGTTGCTCGCGTGGACGCCGCCGCCGATCGTGGCGGTGTGCACGGGGTTCTCCTCGCTCCCGAGCACGAGCGTGCCGCCTTGCCGAACGAACAGTCCCGCCAGGATCGTGACCGGGCCGTCGCTCAGGCACACGCCGTCCTGCGGGACGACTACGCGCTGATAGGTGCCCGGCGCAAGCGTCCCGTTGCACGTCGTCGACCCGCCGCCGGCTGCGAAAGCCGGGACGACGAAGAACGCGACGGCGATGAGGGCGCCAAGGCCCAGCAACAGACTGAGTCTCCTCATGGAACTCCTCTCCCTCTCGACTACTCGTTGACCCCGCCGACGAGCCATCGGGGAGCCGCAGACGGGGGACCGTACCTCAGCGCTTGTGACGGATGCTGAAGTCGACGAACTCCGCAGGCCGGAGCGGTGCGAAGCCGATCTCGATCACGACGGTTCCGCTGTCGATGTCGTTCTGCGTCGTCGTGTCCGAGCCGCAGCGGACGAAGAACGCCTCGGCGGGCGTCGTGCCGGCGAACATGCCCTGCTGGAAAAGCTCGCCGAGAAACGCGGCCACGGTCTCGCGCAGTGTGCTCCACATCGGCTCGTCGTTGGGCTCGAAGTCGACCCACTGGATGCCGTGCTCGATGCTCTCCTCGATGTAGAGCGCCGTGCGCCGCACCGGGACGTACTTCCAGGCCTCGCCCTGCTCGCGGCCGCCCGCGACGGTTCGGGCTCCCCAGACGACGATCTCGTGGTTCGGGATCTGACGGATCGTGTTCACGCCCTGCCCTCGCAGGGTTGCGGCCGCCTTGTAGTTGACCGAAGCAGCGAGGCCGACGGCACCCTGGAAGTGCGCTCCGGTCCCGGCGGCGAACGCGTGGACGCCACGGTCGATGTCCGTCCGGGCCAGCAGGCCGGCGATGCCGGCGGACGGGCCGCAGAGGGTGGTCGAGCCCGGCTGGAGGGGGTCCGGCGCGCGGACCCGCGGGAAGTAGACGGCGACGTGGCCGCGGTCGCGCGCTCGAATCGCGCGGACTGCCCTCACGGTCGCGGGCCGCGTCCCGCCGGGGTCGCCGACGAAGAACGTCCCACGCGAGCGTGCGTAGGCCGCGGCTGCCGCGAGCGTCGGACCGCCCAACAGGCCCGGGAGCACCAACAGCCCTAGGTCGTCCACGACGTCCAAGGCGGCGAGCCCACGACCGATCCCGGCCGCGCTGCGCGCTCCCAGCCTCACTACCCAGGCTCGCCGGCCGCCGTTGGCGAAGAACTGCGATGCGCCGAGGAAGAGCGCCTGCCCCGGCTGCGGGCCGCCGAAGACCTGCTCGTACTCGGAGAGGCTGGTCACGAGCACGGCCTGCTCGACCGCACCCTGAGAAGCCTCGCCGATCAGGCCGGTAGTGCTCGTAGCCACGCCGACGATCGGAGCAGTCACCACAGGTAGCATCGCCTGGCTGTGAGCTCACGTCCAACAGAGCGCTTGCTCGCAGTCGGTGTGTCGCACCGGCACGCGCCGCTCGAGCTGCGTGAACGGCTCTACCTGGCCGACGGCCATGCGACCGAGCTCGCCAAAGAGCTGGGTGCGGTCGTGCTCTCGACCTGCAACCGCACGGAGATCTACCTGGAGGGTGGCGATCCGGCGGTAGCGTGCGCAGAGCTCGAGCGGCACTCCGGCCTCGACCTCGAAGGCGTCCTCGCGACCTGGGAACGAGGCGAGGCCGTCGAGCACTTGTTCCGGGTAGCGGCCGGGCTCGACTCGCTCGTCCCGGGCGAGGCTCAGATCCTCGGCCAGGTGCGCCTTGCCTACGAGGCGGCTCTGGGCGCCGGCGCGACGAGCCCGGTCCTGAACCGGCTCTTCGAGGACGCGCTCCACACCGGCAAGCGGGTCCGCACCGAGGCGAAGCTGGCCGAGATGCCGGAGTCCGTGGCGGCCTCGGCGGTCGATCTCGCCGAGCGCGAGCTCGGGAGCCTCGAAGGCAAGCGGGCGCTGCTGTTCGGCGCCGGCCGGATGAGCGAGCTCGCCGCGCGCGACCTGCGCGGGCGGGGGGCGGAGGTCGTCGTGTCCAGCCGCACGCTCGAGAGCGCGCAGGAGCTGGTAGATCGCATCGGCGGGCGCGCGGCGCCGTTCGACGCCGTCGCGGTCGAGCTGACTCAGTCCGACCTCGTGATCTCGGCGACGCGCTGTCCCTACCCGATCCTCCATGCCGAGGCCGTTCAGTCTCGAACGAAGCCGCTCGTGCTCGTCGACATCGCCGTGCCGCGCGACCTCGATCCGGCGATCGGGGAGCTCGGGGGCTGCACGCTCTACGACATCGACGCGCTCGGCGGCGGCCTTGTCGGCCGCGAGGAGGACGTGCGCGAGGCCGAGCGGATCGTGGCCGAGGAGGCGGCGCGCTTCGCGGAATGGCATCGCTCCCGCGTGGCCGCCCCGGCGATCGCCGCGCTCAGGCGGCACGCCGAGGAGATCCGCGCCGAGGAGCTCGCCCGCGCGGAGCCGCGGCTCGCAGAGCTTTCCGAGCGTGAGCGCAAGGCCGTCGAGACGCTGACCTCGCAGATCGTGAACAAGCTCCTGCACGCGCCGACCGTCCGCGCGAAGGAGGCCGGCTCCGAGCCGCTGCGCGAGCTCTTCGCCCTGCGCGACGACGGGGAGTGAGCACTTCTGACCTGTACGCCCGGGCGCTGAAGGTGATCCCGGGCGGTGTCAACTCGCCGGTGCGCGCGATGAAGGCGGTCGGGCTCGACGTTCCGCTGTTCGCCCGGCGTGGGGAGGGGGCGTACCTCGAGGACGTCGACGGCCGGCGCTACATCGACTGGGTGCTTTCTTGGGGGCCGCTCATCTTCGGACACGCGGATCCGGAGACCGTCGAGGCCGTGATCGAGGCCGCGCGCGACGGGACGACCTTCGGGACGGCGACCGAGCGCGAAGTCGAGCTGGCAGAGGAGATCGCGGGGGCGGTGCCGTCCGTCGAGATGGTGCGGCTGGTCTCGTCCGGGACCGAGGCGGCGATGACGGCACTTCGTCTCGCCCGGGCGGTCACAGAGCGCGAGCCGCTCGTGCGCTTTGCGGGCGGCTACCACGGCCACGCCGACCCGTTCCTCTCGGAGGCCGGCTCCGGCGTTCGGACGCTCGGCATCGAGGCGGCGGCCGAGGGGCGCGTCGTCCCGTACAACGACCTCGAGGCAGTCGAGGGCGTGATCGATGGCGCAGCCTGCGTCTTC
This sequence comes from Actinomycetota bacterium, assembly GCA_005883335.1. Classification (GTDB taxonomy): domain Bacteria; phylum Actinomycetota; class Thermoleophilia; order Gaiellales; family Gaiellaceae; genus AC-32. Next base: position 14,243 of record VAXM01000035.1, on the reverse strand, counting down.
GTCGAGCCGGTCGCGGGGAACATGGGCGTCGTCCCGCCGGCACCGGGTTTCCTCGAGGGGTTGCGCGGCCTTTGCGACGAGAGCGGCGCGCTGCTCGTCTTCGACGAGGTGATCACCGGCTTCCGCGTGGCCCGCGGCGGCGCGCAGGAGCGCTACGGCGTGCTGCCCGACCTGACCGTGCTCGGGAAGATCGTCGGCGGCGGGCTCCCGCTCGCCGCCTTCGGCGGCAGGGCCGAGCTGATGGAGCGGCTCGCGCCGGCCGGCGACGTCTACCAGGCGGGCACGCTCTCGGGGAACCCCCTCGCCACCGCGGCCGGGCTCTCGGTGCTGCGGCGTCTGACGCCGGACGTCTACGAGCAGCTCGAGCAGAAGGGCCGGCGCCTCGACGCCCTCGGACGATACGGCCGTTTCGAACGCGTCGGCGCGATGGCGACGCTCTTCGTCGACGACTACCCGGCGCTCTTCCGACACCTGCTCGAGCGGGACATCTACCTCGCGCCCTCGCAGAACGAGGCGATGTTCCTTTCCACCGCGCACGGCGACGACGAGATCGACCGCACGATCGAGGCCGTGGCCGAGGCGACGGCGGGCACGATGCTCGAAAACCGGTAGCGCCCTCTTTTCGATTCGGAAACTTGGTGCTACGTTCGATGTCTGTGGCACGGCGGGCTAAGGGAGGGCCCCCGCAATTTGACCGGAAACCGGACCCAGTGGGAGACCCGTCTGCGGCGGGCGTCGAGTCGAATCCGTGTTGCCCTGCTCGTCGGCCTGACGCTGTCAGGGTTCGTCGCGGCGCACGCGCTCGCCGGCGGCTCGCGCGCGGCCACGGCAGGAACCACGACCGTGCCCACGCCGGATCCGCCGCCGACGACCACCCGCAGGCCGCAGCCTCCACCTCCGGCTCCGCCACCGCCGCCGCCTCCGGCACGGACGCATGCAGCGCCCCCGCCCCCGCCTCCTCCTCCGCCCGCGCGCGAGCGGGTTCACCGGGCGCCCAAGCGGAGCACGCTCCAACGCGTGCCACAACACGCGCGCAGAGAACCGAAAGCTCAGGCGCGGCCCGTGAAATCGCCGGCCCGGCGTTCTGCTCCGCCGTCGGGTCGAGACGTCCTGATGTCGGCCGTCGGATCGACGGACCCGGGGGACGGCGTGCGACTACCGGTCGTGCTTCAGCTCCTGGTGGCCGTGGCGCTCGGTCTCATGCTGCTCGTCGTCGCGCTGGTGCTCGCACCTGCGCGGGCACTGCCGCGGCCGATGGTCGATCGCCTTGACGGGCGGCGCGAGTCACTCGTCTTCACCGCGATTGCAGCTCTCGGCCTCTGCCTGGTCCTCTGCCTCCTCGTCCTCCTTGCCGCGGCATGACGCGTCGCGTTGCCCTTTGCCTGCTGCTCGGCCTCGGGTTGCTGCCTACGCTTGTCGCCTCCGCCCAGTCGGCCCCGGGTGACCGGTACCTCGCGTCGATCGCCCCGAGTGCGGTACAGCCGCTCTGGAGCGGCGTCTACTCGGTCGTTATCACGAACCGAGCCGGTTCGACCCAGGCCGCGAACAACGCCCACGTCGTCGTTCCCAGCGGCTTCGTTCTCGACGGCGCGTCGCTGTCCGCAACGACGTCCTCTGCCGGGAGCTGCACCGCCGCGAGTTGGGGGGTCGTGCTGACCTCGCCGAGCTCGACGATCGACGCGGTCGCGCCACCCGAACCCGCAAGTGCGCTCTGCCCGGGTGGGAGGTTGACGATTTCGTTCGCTGGGAGCTCTCCCTCGGTCGAGGCCGGCTACACCTGGACGACGACACTTTTCCGCGACTCAAGCTCGTTCGAGATTCAAGGCTCCCAGCCGATGGTGACGGTCGACGGCACGCCGCCGGCGCCCCCGACGCTCACCTCGGAACCCTCGGATCCGGCGAACAGCTCGGCCGCCTCATTCGGCTTCTCGGATGCCGACCCAACGGCGAGCTTCCGGTGCCGGCTCGACGGAGGCAACTTCTCCGCCTGCGCGAGCCCAAAGGCCTACGCCGGCCTTGCCGAGGGCGCTCACACGTTCGCCGTGAAGGCGATCGATCCCGCAGGGAACGAGAGCACTGCGACCTTCTACTCCTGGACGATCGACGTCACGCCGCCGCCTGCGCCGACCATCATCTCGAAGCCGCCGAGCGTGACGGCCGCCACCAGCGCGAGCTTCTCGTTCGCCGACGCCGACTCGAGCGCGTCCTTTCTTTGCAGGCTGGACAGCACCGCGTTCTCTGCCTGCACGAGCCCGCAGTCGTACGCAGGGCCGCTCGCTGCAGGCTCTCACACGTTCCGAGTCAAGGCGCGCGATCCCGCAGCGAACGAGAGTGCGGTGACGTCCTACGCGTGGACGATCGACCTGACCGGTCCCGTCGTGACGATCGATCCGGCCACCGAGCCCTCCGACCCGACCAACCAGACGAGCGCCGCGTTCGCGTTCACGGCGAACAAGGCTGGGAGCACCTTCGAGTGCACGCTCGACGGCGCCGGATTCTCCGCTTGCGGCACGCCTATCGCCTACTCGGCGCTGAGCGACGGAACGCACAGGTTCGCGGTCAGAGCGACCGATCCGCTCGGAAACACCGGTCTGCCGACTGTCTGGGAATGGACGGTCGACACCGTGCCGCCTTCCGCCCCCTCGATCTCGAGCGCTCCGGGTAACCCGACGAACGAGCCCTCCGCGAGCTTCGTTTTCTCGGGTGCAGAGCCAGGCCTGGCGTACGGCTGCCAACTCGACGGCGACGGCTTCAGTCCGTGCACCAGCCCGGCGGTCGAGTCGGGGCTCGCCGACGGCGCACACGCGTTCGCCGTGCGGGCACGAGACGCGGCCGGGAACACGGGGCCCGCGGGCGATTACGAGTGGGTCGTCGACACCGTGCCGCCGGTGACGACGATCACGAGCGAGCCTGCGGCGGTCAGCGCCAGCGCCTCGGCGAGCTTCGCGTTCGCGAGCAGCGAGGCCGTCTCGAGCTTTGGCTGCAGCCTGGACGGCGGCGCGTTCGTGGCGTGCACCTCTCCGCAGGCGTACGAAGGCCTTCGAGACGGAGGCCACACCTTCCAGGTGCGGGCCACTGACCTCGCGGGAAACGCAGAGGCGACACCCGCGGTCTACTCCTGGCAGGTCGCGACCGTCCTGACTCCCGACACGACCCCGCCCGGGCAGGTGCAGGGAGTCAAGCGCAGCGTCGGCTACCGCTTGCTGAAGCTCACGTGGTCGCTTCCGAGGGATCCGGACCTCGCCGCGGTTCGGGTCGTGAGATCGCGTAGCCCCAAGAGCGCAGCGCAGTCCGTCGTCCTGGACGGCAAAGGCACCGGCTACGTGGACAAGCGCTTCCAGAACGGCGCCTACTACCGCTATGAGATCCGGAGCTACGACGCGTCGGGGAACGCGTCGCGCCGCGTGTCGGTGGTCGTGCCTCCCAGCGTCCTTCTTCGTGCCCCTCGCGAGGGAGCGGTGCTGCGAGCTCCGCCCCGCCTGCTGTGGGTGGGTGTGCCCGGAGCGACGTACTACAACGTCCAGCTCTACCGCGGGTCACAGAAGCTGCTCAGCGCGTGGCCGGCGAAGGCGAAGCTGAGTATGCGCTCGACGTGGACGTACCAAGGGCGGCGCTTCCGCCTGGAAAAGGGGCTGTACCGCTGGTGGGTCTGGCCGGGCTTCGGGCCGCGCTCGAAGGCAGCGTACGGCCAGCTCCTCGGAACGTCGACGTTCGTCGTTCGCTAGCGGGCTCGCGGCCAGGCCTCGGCCAGGCGACGGCGGGTTTCGAGGAGGTGCTCAGGGAGCACCTTTATGTCTGCGAGGACGGGCATGAAGTTCGTGTCACCAGCCCAACGGGGGACGACATGCAGATGAACATGATCGACAACGCCGGCGCCGGCGATGCGGCCGAGGTTCCAGCCGAGGTTGTAGCCCTGCGGGCCGTACACCTCCGCGAGCGCCGCGAGGCCGCGCTCCCCGAGCCGGTGGACCTGGAGCGCCTCCTCGTCCGTAAGGTCGGCGAACTCGCCAACGTGCCGGTAGGAGGCGACCATCAAGTGCCCAGACGCATACGGGAACTTGTTCAGGAGGACGAACGCGTGCTCTCCACGGGCCACGACGAGACCCTCTTCGTCGGAGGCAGCCGCCGCGCGGCAGAAAATGCACTCCGTCTCCTCGTCCGCCCGCGTAATGTACTCCAGCCGCCAGGGAGCCCAAAGCTGCCTCGTCATGCCTTCGAATCTACCCGCCGTAAACCCATGGGCGTAACATCCGCAACGTGAAGCGTCTGCTGGTGACTGTGGTCCTCGCTGCCGTCGCCTCGGGGGCGGCTGCGCCGAGCGCCAAGCAGGGCGGGGCGGTCCCGCTCGGGGTCAAGGTCGGCGGGCTCCGCCTTGGAGGCATGCCGGTCGAGCAGGCTCGGTCAGCGCTCTCGTGGTCCTACAACCGGCCGGTCAGGTTCGTCTTCTACGGCCATCGCTGGCGGATCCGGCCCGAGAAGATCGGCGCGACCGTCGACGTCGAGAAGACGCTCGGCCGCGCCCTGAAGGCGAGCCCCGGCGAGAACGTGCCGCTCAGCGTGAGCATCGACGGTGCGCGCCTCACGCGGTACTCCAAGGGTCTCGACCACTGGCTCTCGGTCCCCGCGCAGGACGCGACCGCGACGCTGACGAGCAAGCTCACCCCGGTGGTCCACGCGGGCAAACCCGGGCTCGCAATCCATCCGGTCGCGACCCGGAAGCGGATCGAGGCCGCGTTGCAGCTCGCTGCCCGGCCGCTGGTGCGGCCTGCCGCAGAGACGATCGCGCCGAAGGTGACCCCAACCCAGTTCGGGCCGGTGGTCGTGATCTACCGCGGCTCGAACCGAATGCACGTCTACAACGGCACGCGGCCGTGGCGCGTCCTACCGGTCGCGACGGGGCAGTCGATCTACCCGACGCCGCTCGGCAACTGGCACGTCGTCGACATGCAGCGCAATCCCTGGTGGCGCCCGCCGGACTCGTCGTGGGCCCAGGGCCTGAAACCGATCCCGCCCGGGCCCGGCAACCCGCTCGGCACGCGCTGGATGGGGCTCGACGCGGCGGGCGTGGGCATGCACGGCACTCCCGACGCGGCGTCGATCGGCTACTCCGCATCACACGGCTGCATCCGCATGTACGTCCCGGACGCCGAGTGGCTGTTCAACCAGGTCCACATCGGGACGCCGGTCTTCATCGTCTCGGCCTAGTTTCCAGTAGCGCGACCGGGGAATTCATGCCATGGGGAGTACCGATGCTTGCTCACCTCTCCGACGAGGACATTCGGCGCTACGTCGCCGGGATGTCGAGCGTGGAGACTGAGCGACATGTCAGGCTCTGCATCTTCTGCGCGCAGCGGCTGGGCGACGCCGCCCAGCGCGCAGCTCGCTGGGAGCGCCGTGGCATCCTCGGCCGGCTCGTGCGGATCGACTACTCGCAGGAGATAGACGAGCTGCTCGCCGAGATCGAAGAGGAACAGCGGCACGCAGCCTGAGCCTTAGGTCCGTAGCGTTCAGATCTTTCGGCGGTGCGGAATCCTGCCCGATCTGCCATGTCATGTCAGGGTGATCGGAGCTGCGGCGCCGATCGCCCCACCGCCCTTCAGAGCCAGCGCTTGTAGCGGACGAACGCGATCAGTCCGCCCGCGATTGCGAGCATCGCGCCGCAGATCGCCCAGAACGCCGTCTGCGTCTCGAAGCCGGGGAAGCGGACGTTCATTCCGAACAGGCCGGTGATCAGCGTCAGCGGCAGCAGGATCACGCTGACGAGCGTCAGGATGAGCAGGATCCGGTTCTGGCGGTGCGAGATGACCGACTCGTTCGTGTCCTCGAGCGCCTCGACGACCTCCTTGTAGTTGTCGAGGAGGTCCCAGATCCGCTCGCTCGCGTCGACGATGTCGTCGAAGTAGAGCTCCAGCTCCTCTGGCAGGAAGCGCTCCATCCGCCGTTCCAGGAGCCGCAGCGTGGAGCGCTCCGGCTTGATGATCTTGCGGTAGGAGATGATCTCCTGCTTGACGTTCGAGATGTCGCGGACGACGTCCTCGGCCCGCTCCTCGAACAGCGCGTCCTCGAGCGAGTCCAGCTTGTGCCCGATCTTGTCCAGGATCGGGAAGCAGTAGTCGAAGAGATCGTCGAGGACGTGGTAGAGCAGGTAGCCGGAGCCTTTCGAGAAGAGCTGGTCGCGCAGCTCCTCGTCCTCCTCGCAGCGGCGGAAGAGGCGTGTCACCGGGAGCAGCTCGACGGTCGGGAACGTGACGAGGTAGTCCTGGCCGGTGAAGAAGTCGAGCTCCGCGGCGTTCAGGCGCTGGACGGCCTTGTCGTAGACCGGGAAGTGGAGCACGGCGAAGAGGTAGCCCTCCTCGGTGTACTCGTCGATCTTCGGCCGCTGGCGCTTGGAGAGGACGTCCTCGATGTCGAGCGGGTGCCAGCCGTAGCGCTCGGCGAGCATGGTCGCTTCCTCGACGATCGGGGCGTCGAGATGGATCCAGGTCAGGCCGTGGGCACTCTGCTCGGCGAGACGCGGTTCAGGCCGAGGGGCGACGTCCCTCGCCGGCGGGCGAGGCCTCTGGCGCTTGATGCGGGGAAGGCTGGGCACCGGTACTGAGGGGGTCGTCGAGTCGCATCTTCAGGGTTCGCCATTCTACCCGCAAAGCCTTGCGCGGAACCCTCTCGGGACCGGGCGTCCGCGAGGCGTGATCCGGGATCTGCCGCTCGAGCGCGAGCGCGCCGACTCCGGCCAGGAGGCAAGCGACCGCTGCGCCGAGCCAGAGCCCGGTCTGGGAACGGGCGAGCAGGAAGCTCCCGAGTACCGGGCCGACCATGAAGCCGACCTGCCAGGAAATCGTGCGCAGCGCCATGTAGCGCCCGAGCAGGTGCTCCGGCGCGAGATCGGCGACCAGCGGGTTCTGGACGGCGCCGTGCAGGCACTCGCCGATGCTGAACAGGACGATCACGCCGCAGAGCGCGACGACCGCAGCACCCGCATCGAGCCAGACGCCAACGACCAGGACTGCAACCGAGGTCGCGGCGAAGATCGCACACGACAACGCGAGCGCGCGCATCCGGCGGCGGCCTTCCAGCGCTTTCGCAAGCGGCAGCTGCGCGAGCACGATTAGCACGGTGTTGACGAAGAAGACGATCCCGATGCCGGTCTCGCTGACGCGTGCGTGCTCCTTGGCGAAGGGCGGGAGCACCGTTGAGATCTGAGCGTAGGCTGCCGTTACCAGCGTTGCGATCACGAGCAGCAGCAGGATGAAGGCACGGTCGCGGATGACCGCCGAGTAGCGCCCTGTCGAACGCGCTGCGGCTGACAACCCCTGCCCGCGGGGCACGAACGAGAGCACCACGATGAAAGCGAGAAAGGTGCCCGCGTCGAGCAGGAAGAGGAGCTTGAAGCTGGAGGGCACCTGCGTCGTCGCGATCAGGCCGCCGATCAGCGCGCCGGCCCCGAAGCCGAGGTTGTCGGTCGCGCGCTGGAGCGCGTAGGCCGCGTTGCGCTGCGCGCGCGAGGTCAGCGCGGCGAGCAGGCTCGAGTGGCTCGGCGCGAAGCCGCCGTTGCCAAGGCCCGCGATCGCCGCCAGGCCGTACGCCTGCCAGGGATGGTGGATGAACGGAAAGCCGCCGTAGCCGACGGCGAGCAGCCCCAGCGAGCTCATCAGCGTCGTCCGCGCGCCGACGAGATCGACGAGGCGCCCGGATAACGGTGTCGCCACGAGTCCGACCGCCCCGAGGGTCGAGACGATCGCGCCGGAGTCTGCGAGCCCGAAGTGCCGGACCTCGTGCAGATAGATGATCAGGAACGGGAGGACAATCCCGTTTCCGAGCGAGTTTGCGACACCGCCTGCTTCGAGCAGCCAGACAGGGCGGGGCAACTGCGGATTCAATCCGCGGATGTACGCGGTGACGGCATTCACGCGCGCGAGAGAGCGTAACTCGGAACCCGATGTTTGCCTAGAGCCCTTGATTGATTCGTCAATCAGGATCGAAATGCCGGATGGAATCCGCGGCGGAGTTTCGTTTGACGGAATTTCTGGAAAGTTTCATCCGCTAACCACTACCGGGGGGTGAAGAATGCGGAAGTTCGTTCCGCCGGGAAGGCGGACGATCATCGTGGCTTCGGTCTCGGCCGCGCTCGCCGGCGCGGCGCTTGCGCTCGCCGGCGGGGGAACGGCCGTGCAGGGAGCCGGTCACGGACTGGCCCGTGCGGGCAGCAGCGGGACCGCGGTCTCGTCGCTCGCTTCCAGGCCCGCGACCTCGACGTTCGGCCCGACCGTGATCGACGGCATCTACCAGGGCGAGTCGCCGCCGGTCAGCCAGCTGCCGATCTTGCCCGTGACTCCGGGCCCGCTCCACACGCGCGACAACGAGTCGCTCCAGTCGGGCTCAACGGACGCCCAGGATCCGGTCGTCCAGCACCGCAAGGGCTCGGGCCCGCTCTCGGCCCCGATCCAGAACTTCGACGGAATCTGCCTGCCGTTCGGGCCGCCGTGCGCCCAGCCGAGCAGCTGCAGCTGCCTGCCGCCCGACACGAACGGCGAGGTGGGGGCTACCCAGTACGTCCAGATCGTCAACACCGACTTCGCCGTCTACTCGAAGACGGGGGCCGTGCTCCGCACCGCCACGCCGATCAACGAGCTCTGGGCGAACACGAGCGGTGAGTGCCAGGCGCACAACGACGGCGATCCGGTCGTTCTCTACGACCAGCTGGCACGGCGGTGGCTGATCTCGCAGTTCATCGCCACCCCGAGCGGAGACGAACAGTACGGCGAGTGCATCGCGGTCTCGACGTCGAGCGACGCGACCGGGAGCTACTACCTGTACGAGTTCCTGTTCGGCTCGGACACCTTCTACGACTACCCGAAGCTCGGCGTCTGGCCCGACGGCTACTACATGATGGCCAACGAGTTCCCGAGCACTTCGGTGACCTCGTCTGGCACCGGCGTGTTCGCGTTCGAACGGAGCAAGATGCTGCAGGGCCAGCCGGCCCGCGTCGTCTTCTTCGACGAGGCGAACCACAACCCGCCGGGCGGCCAGTACATCGGGATGCTTCCCGGTGACCTCGACGGCTCGTCGCTGCCGCCGTCGGGCTCGCCGAATTGGTTCGCGGAGGTCGACGATCCCGTCGGTGTCCCGCCGACCGATCCGGGTGACACGGGCTTCGACATGCGGATGTGGGCCTTCCACGTCGACTGGACGAACCCGGCCAACTCGACGTTCGGAAATACCGGGGCGCCCAACGCGACGCTGCCGGTGGCGCCCTTCGTCCGCAATCAGTGCGTCTACGGCTACGGCGACTGCGTTCCGCAGGAGGGCGGCGCCCAGCAGCTCGACGTGCTCGGGGACCGACTGATGTTCCGGCTGCCGTACCGGAACTTCGGCTCGTACGCGTCGATCCTGCTCAACCACACGGTGAAGGCGACGAACGGCCACACGGGCATCCGCTGGTACGAGGTGCGCATCCCGCGCGGCGGGACGCCGGCTATTTACCAGCAGGGCACGTACGCGCCCGACGACGCGACGACGAACCCGCTCTGGCGGTGGATGGGCAGCGTCGCCGAGGACCGCAACGGCGACATCGCCCTCGGCTACAGCGCCTCGGGGCCGAACGACTTCCCGTCCGTGCGCTACACGGGCCGGGCCGCCGGCGACGCGCTGGGTCAGATGACCTCGGCGGAGCAGGTCGGCTACACGGGCACGGGCCCGCAGACCGAGGTCGAAGGCCGGTGGGGCGACTACAGCGACCTGACCGTCGACCCGAGCGACGACTGCACGTTCTGGTACACGCAGGAGTACCTCGCCGAGGACGTCGTCCTGATCGGGACCTGGCGCACGCGCGTGGTCTCGTTCAAGTTCCCCGGTTGTAGGCACTAGCGCTCGAAGGCCGCCGCGCGCCTAGGTGGGCGCGCGGCGGCCCTTCCGGTACGCTCCGCGATCGGGGCATGACCGGCGTTGCCAGCTCGATCTCCGGACTCGAACCAGGCTCGTTTCGTGATCCGGACAGCCGGATCTTCACCGCGGACGGCAGGGTCCTCCGCCTGCTCAGCGAGCGGGGCCTCGCCGACTGGCGCGCGCTCTCGTCCTCCGGGCTCCTGAAGGAACTGGACGCCAAGGTCGTCGGCACCCGCGAGGTCGAGGCCAACGTGCCGGAAGCGCTCCACGGCGGCGTCGCCGCGGTGCTAGAGCACGACCGCATCCCGTTCGTTTCGTATCCCTACGAGTGGACCTTCTCGATGCTGCGCGACGCCGCGCTGCTGCAGCTCGAGCTGCTGCGACGCGCGATCGAGAAGGGGCTGATTCTGAAGGACTCGAGCCCATACAACGTCCAGTTCCAGGGCGCGCAGCCGGTGTTCATCGACGTCGGCAGCTTCGAGCAGCTTCGAGAGGGCGAGCCCTGGGCCGGCTACCGGCAGTTCTGCATGCTCTTCCTCTACCCGCTGCTCCTGCAGGCCTGGAAGGACGTGCCCTTCCAGCCGTGGCTGCGGGGAAGCCTCGACGGGATCACGCCGCACGAGGCACGCGCGCTCCTCTCGGCACGCGACCTCCTGCGGCGCGGCGCGCTCTCGCATGTCGTTCTCCACGACCGGCTCGAGCAACGGTACGAGGAGAAGGAGGCCGACCTGAAGGGCGAGCTGCGCAAGGCCGGCTTCAAGAAGGAGCTGATCCTCGCCAACGTCCGCGGTCTCGAGCGGCTGATCGGCCGCCTGCGCTGGGAGCCGGACCGATCGACATGGTCGGAGTACGGGCCCCACACGACGTACACGGCCGAGGACGCCGAGCGGAAGGCCCGTTTCGTCGCCGACGCCGTCGCCGAGGAGCGCCCGCGGCTCGTCTGGGATCTCGGCTGCAACGAGGGCCGCCACTCGCGCATCGCCGCGGAGAGCGCAGAGCACGTCGTCGCGATGGACGCGGACAGCCTCGTCATCGACCGGCTCTACCGCGAGCTCCGGGCGGAAGGCGAGATGCGGATCCTGCCGCTGACCGTGAACATCGTCGACCCGCCGCCCGGGCTCGGCTGGCGCGGGCAGGAGCGGCGGCCGCTGCTCGACCGCGGCCGCCCCGACCTGACACTCGCCCTCGCGCTGATCCACCACGTCTCGATCGCCGGCAACGTCCCTGTCGCCGGGTTCCTCGACTCGCTCCAGGGCGCCACGAGGTCGCTCGTGATCGAGTTCGTCTCTCCCGAAGACCCGATGGCCCGCCGACTGCTGGCGCGGAAGCGGCCCGGGAACCATCCCGATTACCGGGCCGACTGGTTCGAGCAGTGCCTCGCCGAGCGCTTCGAGATCGTGCGTTCCCAGCAGCTCGCAGCCGGTTCCCGAACGCTCTACCTTGCGCGCGCGAAGGCCTGAGCCGAGCTTCGCGCGCACCGCGCTCGTGCGCGGGGCCCAGCTCGCCGTGCTCTCAGGGTTCGCGCTCGCGGAGCCGCTGCTCGACATCCTCGGAAAGAACCCCGAGTTCTTCTCCGTCCGGCGCTCGACGAGCTCGCAGATCGTCCTCTTCGCGCTGGCCGTGACCCTTGTGCCGCCGCTCGCGCTGCTCGCCGTGGAGCTGCTCGTGCGGGTGTTCCACGGCGCCGCGTCGGATGTGCTCCACGTCGTCTTCGTGGCCGGCCTGGTCGCAGTGATCGCCCTGCACGTGCTCACGAACGACTCGAGCCTCTCGGGAGTGGGCGCGCTCGTCATCGCGGCCGCGGCCGGAGCTCTCGGCGCGCTGCTCTACCGGCAGGCGCGGCCTGTCGGCTCGTTCTTGACCATCCTGACTCCCGCACCGCTTATCTTCCTCGCGCTGTTCCTCTTCAGCTCGGACGCGTCCAAGCTCGTGTTCATCAAGAACCCGCACGTCCAGAGCCGGCACGTCAGCTCGACGACGCCCGTCGTCCTGATCGTCTTCGACGAGTTCGCGCCCGTCTCGCTGATGAACCGCCACGAGAAGATCGATGGGCAGCGCTACCCCAACTTCACGGCGCTCGCGCGTGACTCGACCTGGTACCGGAGCGCGACGACCGTGCAGTGGCTGACGGAGCAGGCGGTGCCGGCGGTCCTGACGGGGATCCTCCCTTCCCAGCACGGCAAGCCGCTGCCGATCTACGCCGACCACCCGCGAAACGTCTTCACGCTGCTCGGCCAGGGCTACCGGGTGCGCGCGGTGGAGTCGATCACCCAGCTCTGTCCGGCGAGGATCTGTCACGAGGTTCGCCGCGCCTCGCCCGCGGCGGTCTCGGACGCGACCCGGTCGCTCACCTCCGACGCGGGGATCGTCTACCTGCACCTCGTCCTGCCGGAGCCGTATTCGGAGCGGATCCCTGACATCAGCGACAGCTGGGGCAACTTCGGCCAGAAGGAGAAGCGTGAGCAGGTTCAGCCCACAGCGAAGGGCGCGATCGAGCCTTGCGGCCGAAACGTCTGCCGGTTCGCAGGGCTGTTCTCACGCGACCGTCGGCCGACGCTCTATGTCCTCCATTCGCTGCTGCCGCACGTGCCCTACCTCTACCTGCCCTCCGGCCGGCGATACGGCATCGAGGCCCCGCTCCTGCGCGGCATCAAGCGAAACCGCTGGTACCGGACGTGGCCGGCTCTGCAGGCCTACCAGCGGTTCCTGCTGCAGGTGGAGTACACCGACCGCGCCCTCGGCCTGATCGTGCGGCGGCTGAAGGAGAAAGGGGTCTACGACCGCGCGCTGATGATCGTCGTGGCCGACCACGGCGTCAGCATGCGCGCCGGCCAACCGCGGCGGCGTCCGACCCCAGGGAACCTCCAGGACATTGGTTTCGTGCCGCTGTTCGTGAAGCTGCCGAACCAGCACACGGGCCGGATCGACGACGGCTTCGCGCAGACGATCGACGTCGTGCCGACGATCGCGCACGTCCTCGGAGCCAAGATCCCGTGGCACGTGGACGGGCATTCGCTCGTCGGGCGAAAGCTGCCGTCGGACGGCACGGTCGACGTGCGGCTCGGCAACGGCAAGGACGTCACGATGCGGCTTTCGGCGCTGCGCCGCCTGCGCGCGACGGCGCTGCGCGAACAGATCGCGACCTTTGGCTTGACGGGTTCGTCGATCTACCGCATCGGCCCGAACCGGGATCTCCTCGGGCGGCCCGTCACCGGACTCTCCGTCGAGCCGAGCGAGACCTTGCGCGTCCACCTCGACGGCAGCGAGCTGCTCAGGATCGTCGATCGCAGCACCGATCTCCTGCCGACGCGAATCCAGGGGACGATCAGCGGCACAAGCGGGCAGGACGTCGAGCTGGCAGTCGCCGTAAACGGCCGCATCGCGGGTGTGACGCGGACGAACCAGCTCGAAGGGCAGACCTACTTCAGCGCCATGGTCCCGGAGGACACGCTGAACAGCGGGCGCAACGACGTCCAGGTGTTGGTCGTGCGCGGGACCGGGGCAGGGCGGACCTACGAGCAGCTGCCAGGGAGCAGCGAGACGACGACGCTGGTGGGCAATGTGATCAAGTCGTCCGAAGGCGTGGCGATCCCGGTTCGCGCGGGCGCCCTCCGCGGTCAGGTGCAGTTCCTGAAGGGCGCGCTGCTCGGCTTCAGCGGCTGGGCGGCCGAGCCGAAGCTGACGCACCGTGCCGACAGCGTGATGGTCTTCGCCGACGGCCGGGAGGTCTTCTCCGCGCCGACGGCGCAGCTCCTGCCACATCGAGTCTTCAAGCAGGGCGGTTTGTTCGGCTTCCACTTCGAGCTCCCGAAGGGCCTCTTGCCGCCGCAAAGCAGCGCGCACAAGGTGCGGGTTTTCGCGATCCGGAACGGCGTCGCGACGGAACTCCCGCGGAAAGCTCCGTGGCCATGGGGTTGACAGTCAATGACCCGGGGGAGTGCGCCTGGCAGGAATCGAACCTGCGACCTCGCGCTCCGGAGGCGCGCGCTCTATCCCCTGAGCTACAGGCGCTCGGGGGCCAAGTCTAGCGGCGGTTCGAGTGGGGTTACCGTAACGGGCTCGGGCTTCGGAGTGCGTCTCACGGACGGCGGAAGACTCCGTTCGAGGAGCAGGCAGCCGGCTGTAGAGAAGAGGCAGACCGCGGCGGCGATCGGCCACACCGCAAGCGGGTGCCAGCCGAGCAGTGGACCACCGACCGCAGGGCCGAGGATCGATCCGGCGCTCCAGGACACCGATCCGAGCGCGAAGTAGCGGCCGCGCAGCCGCTCCGGAGCGAGGTCTGCGACGAGCGGTGCCTGCGTCGGGCCCTGCAGCGTCTCGCCGACGCCGAAGACCAGCGTCGCCGTGATGAAGACGAGCGC
>VAXM01000034.1 GCA_005883335.1 Actinomycetota bacterium | reverse complement strand
GTCGTCGCTCTTCGTCGTCGCGATCTTCAACCCGTGGGTCGCGAGCAACAACAACCAGAAGGCGTACTGGCTGTTCCAGGCCGCGGTGACCGTCATCTGGTGCATCTCGATGGTGCTCCTGTTCGCGGACATCTTCCTCGTCAGGCGGGCGTTCCCGGAGAAGTTCGAGGAGGTCCGCGCGGCGCATCCGTACGTGCTGTACGCGTCCGGCGTGATCGGGATGCTGGCGTCCGCGTTCGGCGCGTACGTCGTGTTCCGCTCCCCGTGGACGAGCCTCTTCTCCGTCGGCCACTGGCGCGTCTGGCTCGCGATCCTGTGCGGGATCTCGGTCATGGCCGCCCTGCTGATCTACGCGATCAGCGAGTTCATGCACCGGCGCGAGGCGCCGACGCCCACGATGACCCCGGCCGGGTGACGGCAGAAGACGTCGTTCGACAAGCGGACGAGGCGGGCCTGCGCCTCGTCCGCTTTCTCTGGTGCGGCAACGACGGCACCGTTCGCGCGAAGGCGAGCGCGCTGCCCGGGCTCGAGGGGCGGATCCAGAGCGGGATCGGCCTGACCGTCGCGATGCAGGCGATGAGCTCGCTCGACCAGCTCCAGCCGGTCGAGGGGATGGGCCCGGTCGGCGAGGTCCGGCTCGTTCCCGATCCTTCGACCTTTCGCGTGCTGCCATACGCGCCGCACGTGGGCGCGATGCTCGTCGACCACGTGCAGCTCGACGGCGAGCCCGCGCCGGTCGACCAGCGCTCGTTCCTGAAGCGGATGGAAGGGCGGCTGGCGGAGCGGGGGGCGAAGCTCGAGGCCGCATTCGAGAACGAGTTCTCGCTCGCGACGCTCGTGGACGGCCGGTACGTGCCGATCGACTCCGGGCTCTGCTTCTCGACGATCAGCGCGACCGCGGCGCAGGACTTCCTGGACGAGCTGGTCGCGGCGCTCCAGGAGCAGGAGATCGGGATCGAGCAGTACTACTCGGAGCTCGGGCACGGGCAGCACGAGATCTCGACTCCGCACCGGCCGGCGCTGCGCGCGGCCGACGAGCAGCTGTTGACGCGGGAGACGATCCGCGGCGTAGCCTCTCGCCACGGCCTGGTTGCGTCGCTCGCGCCGAAGCCGTGGCCGGAGAACGCAGGAAACGGCTGCCACATCCACTTCTCGCTGTGGGAGGCGGACGGGTCGCGCAACCGGTTCCACGACGAGTCCGCTCCCGACCGGCTCTCGGACGAGGCGCGCTCGTTCGTCGCAGGCGTCCTGGCCCACCTGCCCGGGCTGTGCGGGCTCGCGGCCCCGAGCTTCAACTCCTACCACCGGATCATCCCGCAGTACTGGGCTGGCGCGTTCGTCTGCTGGGGGCACGACAACCGGGAGGCGCCCGTGCGCGTGCCGTCGGTGTTCCGGGGGATGGAGGAGGCGTCGACCAACGCGGAGCTGAAGGCGGCGGACGCGAGCTCGAACCCGTACCTCGCCGTCGGCGGGCTGATTGCGGCGGGCCTGGACGGGCTCGAGCGTGGGCTCGAGCCGCCGGAGCCCGTCGAGGTCGATCCCGCGACGATCGACGAGAAGGAGCGCGAGGCGCGCGGGATCGTCCGGTTGCCGGCGACGCAGGCGGAGGCCTTGGACGCGCTGGAGGCGGACTCCGTGCTCATGGACGCGCTCGGGCCGGTGCTCGCCGGGTCGTACCTTGCGGTGCGCCGTTCGGAGTGGGAGGCGTACTCGGCCGGCGACGAGGCTTTCGAGCAGGCCGGCCATTTCTCCAAGTACTAGGGTTCGTTTCGTGGAGACCCGGGAGTTGCACGACGTAGCGTCGGTGCGGGACGAGCGCGAGCGCTTCGTGCCGCGCGGGGTGGCCACGACCGACCTCGTGGTCGCGCGGGCCGAGGGCGCGACGATCTGGGACGCCGACGGCCGCGAGTACCTCGACTTCGCGGGCGGAATCGCCTGCCAGAACCTCGGCCACAACCCGGAGACCGTCGTCCGCGCGGTCCACGAGCAGGTCGACCGCTACCTGCACCAGTGCTTCATGGTCGGGATCTACGAGCCGTACGTCGAGGTCGCCCGCCGTCTGGACGAGCTCTGGCCCGGGCCGAGCGAGACCAAGACGCTGCTCGTCAACTCGGGCGCCGAGGCGGTCGAGAACGCGGTCAAGATCTCGCGGGCCGCGACAGGGCGGCCGGGGGTGATCGTGTTCGACCGCGCATTCCACGGCCGCACGAACCTGACGATGGCGATGACCTCGAAGCTCGTCTACAAGCAGGGGTTCGGGCCGCTGGCGCCGGAGGTCTATCGCGCGCCTGCGCCGTATCCGTACCGCGGCGTCTCGGTGGAGGACGCTTTGGCGGGCCTCGAGCTGCTGTTCAAGCAGGACGTCGCACCGACCGCGGTGGCGTGTGTCGTGCTCGAGACCGTGCAGGGGGAAGGCGGCTTCATCCCGATGCCCGCGGAGTTCGTGCACGCCCTCCGCCACCTCTGCGACCGTCACGAGATCCTCTACGTCGCGGACGAGGTGCAGTCCGGGTGCGGGCGGACCGGGCCTGTCTGGGCGATCTCGCACTTCGATGTCGAGCCGGATCTGCTCGTCTCGGGAAAGACCCTCGGCGGGGGGCTGCCGCTGGCCGCGGTGACCGGAAAGGCCGAGCTGATGGACTCGGTGGAGCCGGGCGGCCTCGGCGGGACCTTCAGCGGGAATCCGGTCTCGTGCGCGGCGGCGGGTGCGGTGCTGGACGCGTTGGCCGCGCCGTCGTTCCGCGAGCGTGCCGACGAGATCGGGCGACTCGTGCGTGGACGGCTCGACGAGCTGGCTTCGCGACACGCTGCGATCGGCGAGGTGCGCGGGCTCGGCTCGATGCTCGCGATCGAGCTCGAGGCGAAGTCGGGCGACGAGGCGAAGCGGGTCACGGTCGCCGCCCGCGAGCAGGGGCTGGTGCTGCTCTCGTGCGGGCTCTACGGAAACGTGATCCGGCTGCTGCCGCCGTTGACGGCGACCGACGAGGAGCTCGAGCGCGGTCTCGACATCCTCGACGCCGCGCTTGCTTGACGTTCCCCTAATCGATCACCACGCGCACGGGATCCTCTACGCGCAGCCGTCGCTGGACGAGTTCCGCGGGCTGTTCTCGGAGAGCCCGGACCCGCGGCAGTGGCCGCACGTCGCGACAGGGGTGACGTACCGGCGGGCGATTCGCGAGCTGGCGGCGTTCTTCGGCTGCGAGCCCGCGGAGGAGGCGGTCTACGGGTACCGGCTGGAGAGCGATCGCGACGAGTACGCCTCGTCGTTGCTGCGGGCGACGAACACGGAGCTGCTGTTCGTCGACGACGGCTTTCCACCGGAAGGGGAGGGGACGCCGTGGCAGGAGCTCGGGCGTTTGGCCGGCTGCGAGGCGCGGCCGGTGCTTCGGATCGAGAGCCACAACCCCGAGGAGATCGCCGGCGCACGGGAGCACGGCTTCGTCGCGCTGAAGACGATCGCGGCCTATCGCGGCGGGCTCGACCGGCTCTCCGATCCGGTGATCGCGGCGCTGGAGGCAAACGAGGAGACGGGCTCGCCGCTGCCGGTGCAGGTGCACTGCGGCTTCGGCGACTCGGATCTCTGGCTCGCGCGGGCCGACCCGAGCCACCTGAAGCCGGTCCTGGAGCGGTTCCGGGAGACGAGGTTCGTGCTCCTGCACTGCTACCCGTTCGTCCGCGAGGCGGGGTGGCTGGCGCACGTGTACGGGCACGTCTGGTTCGACCTCTCGCTGACGATCCCGCACGTCTCGCGGCCGGCCGAGATGCTGCGCCAGGCGCTGGAGCTCGCGCCGGTCTCGAAGCTCCTGTACGCGTCCGACGCGGCGCGGACGCCGGAGCTCTACTACCTCGCCGCGAAGTGGTGGCGCGAAGCGCTCGCGGAGGTGCTCCCGGAGCTCGTGGGCGACGACGCCGAGGAAGCCGCGAGGCGGATCCTGCGCGAAAACGCGCTCGAGCTCTACGGAGCGCCTGTGCAACGCTCGTGACGCTTCTGCGCAGGTGGCTGCCGCCATCACGGAAGCGTCATGTTTTGCACACAGATCCGCTCTACGGTTACGGCGAGGTCAACGCCGAGCGGGCCTGCGCTCGAAGATGACGAGCACGCTCAGCAGCTCGTAGCCGACGAACCGGTGCTCCGCGCCGGCCGGCACGAATACCGCGCTTCCCTCCCGCAGCTCCACGCGCTCGTCCTCGACCTCTAGCAAGCCGCGTCCCTCGAGCACGACGTAGATCTCGTCATCGTCGTGCGGCTGCTGCCGGTCGGGCTCCGGGGCGACCAGAACGTAGACGCCGACCTCCAGCCCAGCCGAGCGGTGAAGGATCTCGTAGCCGCCACGCGCGGCGGCCAGCCGCTCCTTCGCCTGCTCGATGTCGAACGGGTGGGCGACCGGAAGCGGGCCAGGCTCGAAAGGCTCGGCGGGCACGCCGACAAGCATGCCAGAGAGGGCTCGAACCTCTTACGCCCTTCTTAGGGCGTTCCCAAGGTTCTCTCAGAGTCGGCTGCGAGGGTGGTCTTCGTCGATGGAGTCCACCCGAAGGAGACCGAGATGACTCAGCACGCAGAAGCCAGGAACTTCGAGAACTACGAGCCGGCCGAGCTTCCGGTCGGCGGGCACGTCGCCCGGACGGCACACGCCGTCGCAGCCGGGCACGACGCACACCTGAACCGCGCGCTCGAGAGCGTCAGCTGGGAACGGCGAGGCCTGCTCGGCGCGCTGAGCCGACGGCCGCGGCCGACGCAAATCCCGGGAACCGCAGACTGAACGCGGTTCCGGCACCGGCGCTCTCCGCGGAGCAACTCCCCCCATGCGCCTTTGCGATCGCATCGACGATCGCCAGCCCGAGTCCCGCGCCGCCCTCGGCGCGGGACCGGGCCGTGTCGGCCCGGGCGAACCGCTCGAAGATCCGCTCGCTCTCGCCCGGCGGCAGCCCCTGACCCTCGTCCGCGACCTCGATCACGAGGTCGCCGCCGCTTTGCCGCGCGGAGAGCTCGATTCCGTCCGGCGCCTCGGTGTACTTGACCGCGTTCTCGATGAGCGCGTCGAGAGCGATCCGCAGGGCCTCGGGATCGACCCGTAGCGTTCCGGGGGCGACGTCGCCGAGCCGCCAGGCGCGCGGCACCGTCCCCGACCAGCGGACGAGAACGTCCTCCAGGAAGGCCTGGACGTCGACGTCCTCGGGCACGACGAAGTCCGGTTGCTTCGACTTCGCGAGCAGCAGCAGCCGCTCGAGGATGTGCTCGATCCGCCCGAGCTCGTCGAGCGCGACCTCGATCTCCTGCGCGGGCTTCCCGTTCAGGCGCCGCAGCACCTCGAGATGGCCGCGCGCGATCGTCACCGGCGTGCGCAGCTCGTGCGAGACGTCGTGCAGGAAGCGCTTCTGCTGGCTGAGTAGGGCCGCGCGCTCGGCCGCCTCCCGCTCCAGCCGGCGAACGGCGTCCTGCCGGCGACGCGCATGCCAGACCATCGCGAGGAACATCGCCGACATGAGCGGCACCTCGAACAGCTCGCCCCAGAGCTGCGAGCCGGCGAAGGCGTCGCTGAGGATCAGGCTGCCGGTGCCGGCGATCACGAGCCCGAGGACGATGCCGGTTGGCTTCGGGTTCCAGATCCGGAAGCCGTAGACGAGCGTCAGGCTGATCCAGATGAAGTGAAACGGGATGGTCTCCCAGCTTGGCCACAGCTCCATCGCGGCCAGGTTCGCTCCCGCGAACGCGAACCACGCAAGCTCAACGAAATTACGCCGCAGTGAGTCGATAACCGCCATGCCGCACCGTCTCGATGGGAGCGTCCTCGCCGAGCTTCTGCCGCAGCCGCCGGATGCAGACCTCGACGACATTCGAGCGCGGATCGAAGTGGTAGCCCCAGACGTCCGCGAGCAGCCGTTCGCGGCTCACGACCTCGCCTTCGTGGAGCACCAGGTGGTGGAGGAGCCTGAACTCGCGGTCGGAGAGCGCGGCGACCACGTCGCCGAGCTTCGCCTCACGGCGCGCGACGTCGAGCGAGAGCAGCCCCGCGTGCACGACGCTGCCGTTCTCGCCCGGCCGCCCGCGCCGGAGCTGGGCCCGAACGCGCGCGAGCAGCTCGTCGAACGAGAAAGGCTTCGAGAGGTAGTCGCAGGCGCCGAGGTCGAATCCGCGCAGCTTCGTCTCGAGCTCGGAACGCGCGGAGACGATCACGACCGGTAGCTCCGGCAGCCGGTTCTGGAGCTGCCGCAGGACCGCGAACCCGTCGAGCTTCGGCAGCAGCAGGTCGAGGATGACGAGGTCGTAGCTGCCCCGGGCGGCGCGCTCGACTCCGGCCCGGCCGTCGTCCGCACCGTCGACCGAAAAGCCTTCGGCCTCGAGCCCGCGCGCAAGGAAAGCCAGGATTCGCGGCTCGTCCTCGATCACCAGGATGCGCATGCCTACCTCCCGGACGCGGACCCTAACGCAGTGAATATGACCGGAACATGACCTGCCGATGACAACTTCGTCATTTCGGCGGTCCTGGGCGACGCGGCTTTCTATGTTCGCCCTGCGATGGGGGAATCGCGTGCCTTGACGTCCGAGGCGCCTGCGCCGCTGACGGCTCGCGCGAGGAGCGGCTTTTCGCCCTTCCCGGACGGGGCGGCGAAGCACTGGATCCTCTCGTCGATCATCTGGCTGACCGTCGTCGACCTCTTCGGGCTCGTCCTGGCAACGGAGTTCGTCACGCCGGAGGCCTTCGGCGGGATCTCCTGGCTCTCGTTCAGCCGCGTGCGCCCCTCGCACGTGAACGGCGTGATCCTCGCCTGGCTGACGATGATGTACTTCGGCGCGCTCTTCTACATGCTCCCGCGGCTCGTCGGCACGCGCGGGATGTGGAGCGAGCGGCTCGGGATCATCTGCGCGTGGGCCTGGAACCTGATGTACCTGCTCGGGATCATCGGGCTCCTCACGGGCCACAGCCAGGGACGCGAGTACGCGGAGTTCATCTGGCCGATCGACATCGCACTGCTGGTCATCTGGTGCGCGAACATCGTGAACATCCTCGCGACGGTCGCGATCCGGACGATCAGGCCGATCTACGTCTCCGTCTGGTTCTTCATCGCGAGCCCGTTATGGCTCGCGGTCGACTACGCGATCGGCAACGTCATCTGGAACCCCGGCAACGTCTGGGGCTCCCGCTCGGGCGCGCTTTCGTCGAGTCTCTCCGACGCGATCCTCAACTGGTGGTACGCCCACAACCTGTTCGGACTGTGGCTGACCCCGATGCTGCTCGCGCTGACGTACTACATCGTCCCGCGAGTCACCAACACTCCCCTCTACAGCTACACGCTCTCCCTCGTCTCGTTCTGGGGGATGGCGTTCTTCTACACGGGAGTGGGCGACCACCACATTCTCCAGTCGCCGACGCCGGCCTGGCTGAAGACGATCGCGGAGGTCTCGTCCTGGATGCTGCTCGTCCCGGTCTTCGCGTTCACGATCAACATCCTCGGAACGATGAAGGGCAACTGGGACCGGTTCTTCACGAACTTACCCCTGCGCTTCACCATGACCGCCTTCTTCTTCTACTTCCTGGTCAACATCCAGGGGGCGTTCGAGGCGATCCAGCCGTTCAACAAGCTGACGCACTTCACGAACTTCGTCGTCGCGCACGCACACCTGGCGCTCCTGGGCGCGTTCACGATCCTCGGGATGGGGGTGATCGACTACATCGTCGCCCAGGTCTACCAGCGCCCCCTCTTCAGCCGGAGCCTGTCGGAATGGCAGTACTGGTTGGTCACCGTCGGCTTCACCGGCTTCTTCAGCGTGCTCACGCTCGCCGGCTTTCAGCAGGGCTTCGCCTGGCAGGACGGGATCCCCGAGGTGAACGTGCTGCCGCAGCTGCACGCCTACTACATCGCGCGCGGGATCTTCGGCGCCATGATCGTGCTCTCCGGGATCGTCCAGATCGTCAACATCGGCATGACGATCTTCACCAACACGGCCGAGCGCAGGCGGGCTGAGACCTACAAGGTCGCCGACGCCGTCGCGCCGCCGGTGACCAGCTGATGGCCGACCGCGAGGACAGACCGGCGGCTGACGACCGGCTGCCGCGCGGGTGGGTCCGGCACCCGTCCGAGCGGATGCTGATCACTCCGCTCGTCGCTGGGATCGGCGGGCTGCTCGCCTTCTTCACTGTGGTCGCGATCGTCGTCTGGCTGCCGATCCACACCTTCGACCCGCCGGCCTCGCAGGACTGGGCGCCGCTCTCGGACGTCGCGCTCAAGGGCCGCAACCTGTTCGCGCAGAACGGCTGCTACGTCTGCCACTCCGGCTACTCGCGTCCGCAGGACGTGCGCGAGGCGCTCTACTTCCTCTACCCAAAGGTCTCGCAGCCCGGCGACTTCTACGGCAGCGACCAGTCGCCGAACCTGCTCGGCACCGAGCGCACCGGCCCGGACCTCTCGCAGGAGTCCGGCTGGCACCCGAACGACTGGCAGCGCGCGCACTTCTTCGACCCGCGCTTCATGGACCCGAAGTCGCTGATGCCCGACATGAAGTCGCTCTTCTCGGACAAGCAGGTCGACCAGCTCGTCTCGTTCGTCGAGGAGCGCAGCGGCAAGTCCGGGCTCCTGCGCTACGCGGGCCAGCTCTACGCGAAGCACGTCGTGCTCGCGAACCAGGGCTTCCCGGAGGCGTACCGGGGCTTCCAGGGCGCACACAAGAAGATCGTGGAGTCGCTCCCGGACTCGAAGCTCGTGGCGCCCAAGAACCAGCTCGAGGAGGCGCCGAACCTCTCGCAGATCGACCGCAGCTACTGGCTCGCAGGCGATCCGCTGCCGGTCACGGAG
Organism: Actinomycetota bacterium; assembly: GCA_005883335.1. Classification (GTDB taxonomy): domain Bacteria; phylum Actinomycetota; class Thermoleophilia; order Gaiellales; family Gaiellaceae; genus AC-32. The sequence goes on along the minus strand of VAXM01000034.1, from coordinate 18,392 downwards.
GGGAACCTGCTCCGCGGCAAGATCGTGTTCCTCGAGCGCTGCGTGGGCTGCCACGGCCTTAAGGGCGACGGCAAAGGGCCCGGGGCGCGGTTCCTCTCACCGCCGCCTGCCGACTTCACCAGCAAGGACGACGCGTGCTGCGGCGGCGACACCGGGCCGGGCGACTTCTACTACCGCATCCTGCGCGGCTGGCCGGGGACCGCGATGGAGAACTTCGGCGAGCGCCTCTCGGTCGACGACATCTGGCGCGTCGTGCTGTTCGTCAAGACGATCCCGAACGGGACGCTCAAGCCGAACCGCGTGCCCGAGCCGAAGGACTACATCGTCTGGCAGCCGTCGCCCGAGCTGCTCGCCTGGGTCAAGTCGCACCAGACGCTGCCTACCAACGCCAGCTTTCAGAAGAAAGTGGTGACCGACCCGTTCATGCAGGAGGCGATGCGCGTCTTGCCTGGCCTGAACGCGAGCGACCACCTGCAGCTGAACGACACGGCGCGTACGCCGCTCTCGCTGACGGACGCTGCGGCCGGGATCAAGGCGCTCTACACGGACATGCTCAACCGGGCCTGGGCCGACGCCAAGGCCCGCGGCGAGAAGATGCCCCCTGACGCCCAGAAGGACGTTCCTCCGACCGTGCCGGGGCAGCAGTGAGACGGCTTGCGCTCGTGTGGCTCGTCGTCGCGGTCGCAGCGATGGCGTGGCCGGCCCTGGCGTTCGCCCACGACCAGCCGGAGACGAAGCAGTCCCGCTGGGTAATGGCCGACTGGATGATGGACACGTTCTTCATCTTCGGCGGCCTCGCGTTCGTCGCGTTCCTGGCCGCGTGGAAGGCCGGTCACTTCCAGGAGCTCGACCGCGTCGGCAGCGTGCCGCTGTACGTGGACGAGGAGGACTACTACACGCCCGAGTGGGCGCTCGACGAGGAGGAGTGGGACTGATGGGCTTGCCGATGATGGGAATGCCTAGCGGCGACACGCCCGACAAAGCGCGCCAGTACTACCTCTACCTCCAGGGCCACCAGGAGACGATGCAGCGGGCGGCGACGTGGCACGTCCGCTGGCTCGACCTCGCCTGGCTCTGGGGCTTCCTCATCGCGCTCGCGCTGGCGATCCTCGTATGGGTTTGGCAGTACCGCTCCACCCGGCAGAAGCGTGCGCTCTACCCGGTTGACAGCTTCGGCGGCTATACAACGGAGCTCGCCGGCCCCGCGACGTTCTTCTTCGTGGCTCTCACCGTCGTCCTGACCGGCTGGGCCGTCGCGCTGATCGTCGGGCATCTCGTCTGGGGGCAGAAGTTCTGATGGAGGCGGGGACCGTAGTTCCTTCCGCGCTGCCCTACGTCGCGTGGGCCAGCGCGACCTTTGCCGCGATTCCTGCTGATCAGTGGGAGGACGTGTACGCGTCGATGCAGGCGCTGAAGGCGCACGTCCAGGAGTACCCGGGGTGCCAGAAGCTGGAGGCGTTCGTCGAGGTCGGCGCCGCTGGAGCCGTGCACGTCCATTGCTACACGGTCTGGGATACGCCCGAGCAGCTCGAGGCCTTTCTCGAGCGCGGCTACACATTCGAGCGGATGCTGAAGGGTGTCGCGAACCTCACGGCCGAGCCGACGCGCCTGATGGAGAAGGTGTTCTGATGGCGGACGAGCCGAAAGTCCGCCCCGCCCGGCCGCTCGTCGGCTACCGCGACGTCGGAGAGGACGTCCGCCATTCCCGCCGCGCGCTGACGCGAGCGTGGGTGATCCTCGCCGCGCTGATGGCGATCTACCTCGGCTGGACGCTCGTCATCTATTTCTTAGAGCCTGGACTGCGGTAGGTCCGCGGGCCCATGTGGGTCAAGCACCTCTCGTCGCTCCAGTTTCTGACCTACGTCGCCTTCTTCGCCGTCGTCGTGGCGGCGATCTGCAAGTTCGTTCCGGGGAAGGCGGCGCCGGTGCGCGAGACGCCGTACCCCGAGGACGAGCTCTACGCGCACGACCGCAAGACGGCGAAGTACTTCGTGGCCGGCGGGCTCTTCCTCGTGCTGGGCAGCGTCCACGCGGCCGTCAAGAACCTGCCGTGGCTCGCCGAGTACCTGGCCCGCACCGGCTACGCGGGCCACCTCCTCCGCGACCTCTCCAACACGCACCTGACGATCGTCGGCGGCGGGACGCTGCTCGCAACGGGGCTGTGCTGGCTCGCGCTGCCGCGGATCGCCGGCCGGCCGCTCGCGAGCGAGGGTCTCGCGCAGTGTGCGTTCTGGTTCACCGCCGTCGGCCTGGCGATCTTCTACGTCTCGCTGGTCGCCAACGGGATCGCAATGGGCTCGCTGATCGAGCACGGCTGGACGTACGAGGCGGCGAAGGCGCACATGGGCAACTGGTACAAGGCGCCGACCGGGATGGGAGCCGGGGTGATGGGCCTCGGCTACTGGTGCTTCGCGACCAACGTCTTCATCACCGTCTTCCAGGCGCGGACGGTGCACGTCCCGAAGCCGCAGTGGCATCTCTGGAAGTTCTTCGCGACGGGCGCGGCGGCGCTGACCGTCGGAACCGTCCAGGGCGTGATCCAGGTGGCGCCGGGCAACGCGGACTGGCTCTACAGGGCCGGCCACGCGGGCGAGTGGATCGACCCGATCAGCCACGCGCACATCAACCTGGTGACGGGGCTCGCGATGCTCGTCTTCGGGGCGCTTTTCGTACGGACCCAGCCTTCTCGACGCCTCGTCGACGCCTGTTTCTGGTCGCTGCTCGTCGGCTCGCTCGCCTTCTACTTCTCGGCGCTCTACCTCGGCTTCCACGAGGGCGGGCTCGTCGTGCACCACGGGCTCAGCCCCGAGGCCGCCGAGGAGGCGACGCCGATCCACCCGTTCCTGATCATGGGCGCCGGGATCGCCATGTTCGCCGCCTTCTGGTTGCTGCTCGTCGTGGCGGTGCGGTCGGTGTGGCGGACGCAGAGCCGCATTCGGCCGTTCGTGCTCGCCGGGTGCGCGGCGCTTGCGGTCGGGACGCTGCAGGGGCCCGTGCAGGCGTTCCCGCTCGTGAACGAGGCGCTCGACCGCGGCGGTCAAGCGGGCGACGTGATCGTCAACCTGCACGCCCAGCTGAACATGGTCGGCGGGCTGATGATGGTGCTCGTCGGGCTGGCCCTCGGCGCGCTCGAGGTCTCGGGAGCGGCCTGGCCCGTGCGGCGAGCCCGCCTTGTCGTTGCGCTCGTGCCGCTCGGCGTCGGCGTCTACTACGCGGCCGGAGTCGCGTTCTCGGCGGTCGAGGCGCACCGGATCGAGCACGGGACGGCATTCGCGACCGCGGTCTCGGCGCTCGAGCCTTGGCAGGCGCTCGTCCTCGTTCCCGCCGCACTGTGCGTGCTGGTCGGGTTCGGTGCGTTCGCCTCGGCGATGTGGCGGATGACCGCGCGGCAGCGCGCGGCCGGCCGCGAGGCGATCGCCGCGACGCCGCGTGTCTTCAGCGGGAAGATCCCGAAGCGCGTCGTGCGGCGCAGCCCGGCGGCGCTGGCCGGGTACGAACTCCCGCTCGGCCTGATGGGCTTCCCGGGGGTCGGCTGGCTTTTCGCCGGGTTTCCGCTGACCGCGTCGGTGCTGCTGATGCTCGGGCCGGCGCTGACCTGGGCGATCATCCCCGTCGCCTTCAGCCCCTACGGGCGCGGGCCGTTGCGCGGGCTCGGATGGGGCGTCGAGCTCGTCTGGCTGCCGACGATGGCGCTCGTCTCCTCGGCCCTCCTCTACCGGGCCCACGCCCGGCGCCGCGCTCGCCTCGAAGGCCGCCCGCCGCGCGGGCGCACGCGTTGGGCCGGCGGCTACCGCACCCGCGTCAAGGTCGCCCTCGGCGGGATCGGGCTCCTGCTGATCGCGATCCCGTTCGTGCCGGCCTTCGCTGGCGTCGGCGGGAGCACCGTCCGCTACTCGTACGAGCCGCGCCTGACGCGGGAAGTGACCGGCCAGTTCGTCCGGATGAGCGGCGGGCCCGTGAAGCTCTTCTCGTGGAGCGACCCGCAACCGTCGTTCCCCAGCGACGCGCTACGGCTGCATGCCTCCCAGGTCGGCTCTCTCGTCGTGCGCGCCGCGGCCGTCGACTCGGTCGGCGCGTACCAGCTCTTCGACCTCGGGCGCGATCGGACTGTTCGGCTCCTCGAGCGCAGCGTCTCACCGCAACAGCTCGTGCTTGCACCCGTGCGTCCGCTCGAGCCCGGCCGCTACTCCTTCGTCGCGACGCACGAGGGCATGTTCGGCGGGCGCGACTTCGCGTACCTCCGGATCGTGCCGCCCGGTGGGCCGGTGACCGCCATCAGCTCGAGGCCGCGCGCGAAGGCCCCGGCCATCCTCGACGCGCTGCTGCCGCTCTGCGCGGCCCTGGTCGCGCTCGCCTTCGCGGGCTTGCTGCTGCGCTCGCTGCTGCGCCGTCCATCCGGCGAGAAGGCACTCTGGGCGACCGGTTTCCTGCTCTTCGCGATCGCGGCAGGCTGCGAGGCCTCAGCGCAGCGGGCCGGCTGGAGCCCGCGGCTCTTCCGCACCTACTACCTTGCGGGCGGCGTGCTGACGGTTGCCTACCTGGGCGGCGGCTCGGCCTGGCTCCTCCTACCCAAGCGAGGGCGCGACATCCTCCTCGGCGCGCTGCTGGCCGCCACGGCGGCCGCCGCGGTGACCGTCGCACTCGTCCCGGTGAGCCACTCCGTGTTGGCGGCGACCGCTCACGGACGCCCCCCGGTCAACTCTGCGCTCGGCGGGCACGCGTTCCTCTGGGCGATCGCGATGAACTCGTTCGGCTCGGCGTTCCTGATCGGCGGCTCGCTCTACTCGATTCTGCGCGGCATCCGCGTGCGGCCCAACGTCTGGATCGGCGGCGGCGCGCTCGTGGTCGCGCTCGCGACCGGCCTCTCGCGGGCCGGCTCGTACAACTTCGTCTACGCGGGCGAGCTGCTCGGGATCGCGCTGATGTTCAGCGGGTTCGCCTTCGTCGCGAAAACTAAGGCTTCCAGGGTCGCACCGCACCCACATAGCCAAACCGGTACGACGGCTCTGACAGCGACGAGATCTTGACGACGTCGCCGGTGTGCGGCGCCTGGATGAACTGCCCGCCGCCGATGTACATCCCCTCGTGCTGCGGCCCGCGCCCGCTCGGCTCGAAGAAGACGAGGTCGCCCGGCTGGAGCTGGTCGGGCGGCACGCGAGTCCCCTCGTAGAACTGCGCCCCGGTGTAGTGCGTGAGGCCGATCCCGAGCTGGGCGTAGACGTACATCGTGAAGCCCGAGCAGTCGAAGCCGGTCAGCGGGTCGGCGCCGCCCCAGCGGTACGGCACGCCGAGGTAGCGCTCGGCGATCGCCACGGCCTTCCCGCCGAGCGTTCCGTTCGACGGGATCGCCTGCAGCTCCGGGAACGCCGCGTTCTCGAGGGCAGGCGCATGGCCGGAGATGCCAAGCGAGAGCCACGAGAGCCGCTCCTGCGTGTGAACCGCGGTCGCCTGCGCCGCGCGGGCCAGCCCGACGAGGAGCTGCGTCCCCGGGTCGAGGCCGAGCGACGAGTCGCCCGCGACCAGGCGCAGCCCGACAACGCCGCTGCCCTCGCCGGGGACGACCGCCTCCTGGAGGACGACGAGGTAGCTCGCCGGCCCGAGCGGCACGAGCGCGTTCGCCTTCGCGCTCACCGCCTGCCCGTTGACGACCAGGCCTCTCACGCGCGCGCCGCGCAAGCCGTGCGCCGGCACGAAGATCGTGTCCGCGTAGACGAGCCCCCCGACCAGCGAGACGCCGCGCAGCGTGACGCCGCGCGCGCTGCTCGAGGCGAAGTCGTAGCGGAGCGTCCAGCCCGCGTCGTTGAGGCTCCCGAAGGCGCCCTGGCCGCCGTTCGCGATGAGATGCCCGTGCGCGTCTCGCACCTCCGCGATCCCGCCCAGTGCCTGCGGGACGACGGCGAGCGCGACGACGACCGCCACGAGGAGCCGCCTCATGGCCGGGAGTTTAGGGGTGAGCGGCGTGAACCCAGTGCGGACCGCCCCAGCTGAGGTCGTACGGGTAGTGGTGGATCACGTGCGCCCAGATCGTCCACGCGATCCAGCGTGAGGTGCCGTAGAAGAACGCGGCGCGGTAGATCGTCAGCAGCGCCCCGCGCGGTACCCAGCGGTTGATCCAGGGCCAGAAGCGGTCACCGCGGTAGATGTAGTTGTCGAAGAAGTCGCTCGTGAGCACGCGCCAGCTGTAGAAGCCGTACACCATCCAGACCGCGTCCCACATGGACCCGAGCCCGCTGAAGTAGGCGGCGGCGTCGGTCATCCGGCCCGTTTGCCCCGCGTAGGCCCAGGCGTTCAGGTGGACGTGGAATGTCCACGGGAAGAGCAGCATCGTCCCGACGGTGTCGCCGGTGTCGGTGAGCGCGTGGGCGAACTGGCCGACGACGAAGCTCAGGCCCCAGAGCTTGCTCCCGAAGACCTTCCAGATGATCAGGCCGATCACGAGCCCGTAGAGCAGCGAGTGCGTGAAGCCGAAGCCCGGCCAGCCACGGTGGAACTTGGCCGGGTCGGTGGCCTTCAGGTCCCACGGGCCGATATGGATCCCGTAGACGAACCACTTGGTCATCATGTCCGGCGAGTAAGAGCCGATCAGCAGCGGCACGAAGGCGACCTTCAGCTTCAGGTGCCGCTGGAAGGCGTACGGCTCGAGGTCGTGTGCGGCCCAGCTCACGAGAGGCGCCTGACGATGGTCGGCACAGCCCAGGCAGCGAGCACGATGTACGCGACGCCGACCCAGAACGAGAGCAGGAAGTCGGTCACGGCGACGCCGATCGCGACGTAGACGGCGGCCGCAAGGACGTACCCCGCGAAGACGCGCAGGTCGGGCCGGTTCGGGAACCCGTCCTTCAGGAGTCGCAGTCGCACGTGCGCTCGCCGAGGAGGATGCGCCTGCCGCACGACTCGCAGAAGCGCTCGCCGCGGCGCAGCGCCTTTCGCAGCCGCGGCACCGCGAGGGCGCCGGCGAGCGCGAAGGCGAGGAGCACGGAGGCGAGATCCGGGTCGAGCACGACTCGGCGAGAGGCTAACGCGCTAGATCCGAGAGCGCGTCACTTTCGTATTGATAGTCATGGACAGGACGATCTCCCTCTCAGGTGGCGTCGCGATCATCGCCGCGGTGCTCGCCGGTTGCGGCTCGACCTCCGGACACCGAAGCGCTGCGGACATCGTCTCGCTCGCATCGGTGTCTGGGGTCGGCAGGGTACTCGTCGATTCGAAGGGCTTCGCGCTCTACAGCCCGAAGCAGGAGAAGGGCGGATCGATTCGCTGCACGGGCAGCTGCGCCACGATCTGGTTGCCGCTGACCGTCAAGGGCAATCCGACAGCCGGCTCCGGACTGACGCTCGGGACGCTCATGCGCCCCGACGGCAAGACGCAGGTCACCTTCGACGGCAAGCCTCTCTACCGCTTCGCCGAGGACAACTCGCCGAAGAGCGTGAGCGGCAACGGTGTCTCCGACAACTTCGGCGGCAAGAGCTTCACCTGGCACGTCGCATCGCCCGGCAAGACGACCGCGAGCACGGGCGGCGGGCGCTACAGCTCCGGCTACTAACCTCGGCCGTTAGGCTCGCGGCGTGTGCTTCGAGCTCGACTCCTCGCCGCCGATCCCCGCGATCTCGGGGGCGGCGGTCTCCCACCGGGAGCTCGAGCTCGAAGCGGCCGACGGGAACCGCTTCGCGGCCTTCGCGGCCGAGCCCGACGAGCCGACCGGCGCCTGCGTCGTGATCCTCCCGGACGTGCGCGGGCTCTACCGGTTCTACGAGGAGCTCGCGCTGCGCTTCGCGGAGCGCGGGCACCGGGCGATCGCGATCGACTACTTCGGCCGCACTGCGGGAGTGGGGAAGCGGAGGGAGGACTTCGAGTACCGGGAGCACGTCGACCAGACCACTCCGGACGACATCCAGGCGGACGTGCGCGCCGCGGTCGAGTGGCTGCGAGGCAAAGGCTGCGGCGCGATCTTCACCGTTGGCTTCTGCTTCGGCGGCCACCACTCATGGCTGGCGGCCGCCGGCGGCCACGGCCTGGCCGGGGCGATCGGCTTCTACGGCGTCCCTGGCGCGCGCGATGGCCATCCCGGGCCCAGCCAGCGGGCCCGCGAGATGGAAGCGCCGATCCTGGCTCTGCAGGCCGGTGCCGACGCGCACATCACCGCCGAAGCGAATGCCGAGTTCGAGCGAGCGCTCGAGACGGCCGGCGTCGAGCACGAGCTCGTCTCGTACGAAGGCGCCCCACACAGCTTCTTCGACCGCAAGCAAGAGGACTTCGCCGAAGCGTCAGAAGACGCCTGGAACCGAGTCCTCGACTTCATCGCGCGCCACACCGCCTAGACTAAACTGGATCCAAAATCGGGTGTTTTCCTAGCCAAAAGACGGGAAAAGGACTAGGTGTACTCGACTTCGGATCCGAAATCTGGGAGGATCAGCCAATGACCCGCTTGCTTTCGAGGCTTCGCGATCGCGTTCGGTTCAACGGGAACGGCCATGCCAACCGGCCGCGGCCCGTTCATCGCGAGATCCGGATGCGCTACGTCGTCACCGCTGCTGAGTCGGCGCCCTGCACCTGCCCCGACTTCTGCGAGCGTGACCACGGCGCCGAATAACCCCATGGCATCGGTAGCAAGAGCCGAGATCGCGGCGGCTACAGCGCCGCGCCAGGACGAGGTCCTAACGCCTGAGGCCATCGAGTTCGTCGCGGAACTCGAGCGCCGCTTTGGCCCGCGCCGACGCGAGCTGCTCCAGGCCAGGGCCGAACGGCAGCAGCGGCTCGACCAAGGGGAGCTCCCTGACTTTCTCTCCGAGACGCGGGAGATCCGCGAGGGGGACTGGACGATCGAGCCGGTCCCGGCCGGCCTGCAGGACCGACGCGTCGAGATCACCGGCCCGACCGACCGAAAGATGGTCATCAACGCGCTCAACTCGGGCGCGAAGATGTTCATGGCCGACTTCGAGGACGCGAACTCGCCGACCTGGGCCAACATGGTCGAGGGCCAGGCGAACCTCGTCGACGCGATCGAGCGGACGATCGAGCTCGAGACCCCGGAGAAGACCTATCGCCTCGACGACGAGACGGCCACGCTGCTCGTGCGGCCGCGCGGCTGGCACCTTCCCGAGCGGCATTTCCTCGTCGACGGCGAGCCCGTGAACGGGAGCCTGTTCGACTTCGGCCTCTACGTCTTCCACAACGGCAAGCGCCTGCTCGAGCGCGGCGCCGGCCCGTGGCTCTACCTGCCGAAGCTCGAGAGCCACCTCGAGGCACGGCTCTGGAACGACGTCTTCACGCACACCGAGGACGTACTGGGGCTCGAGCGCGGCTCGATCCGCGCGACGGTGCTGATCGAGACCGTCCTCGCCGCCTTCGAGATGGACGAGATCCTCTGGGAGTTGCGTGAGCACATGGCAGGGCTCAACGCGGGCCGCTGGGACTACATGTTCAGCGTCATCAAGAAGTTTCGCGACCGGCCCGAGTTCGTCCTCCCGGACCGGAACAGCGTGACGATGACCGCCCCGTTCATGCGCGCCTACACGGAGCTGCTCGTCAAGAGCTGCCACCGGCGAGGCGCGCACGCGATGGGCGGGATGGCCGCCTTCATCCCGAGCCGCAAGGACGCGGAGCTGAACGAGAAGGCGATCACGAAGGTGCGCGAGGACAAGCAGCGCGAGTCGGGCGACGGCTTCGACGGGACCTGGGTCGCGCACCCGGATCTCGTGTCAGTGGCGCTCGCCGAGTTCGACCGGGCCAACCAGCTCGACCGGCAGCGGCCCGAGGTCGAAGTCGGCGCCGCCGAGCTGCTCGACGTCGCGTCGACTCCGGGCGAGGTCACAGAGGAGGGCCTGCGCAACGACGTCAGCGTCGGGATCCAGTACCTCTCGTCGTGGCTCCGCGGAACCGGCGCGGCCGGGATCAACAACCTGATGGAGGACGCCGCCACCGCCGAGATCGCGCGCTCCCAGGTCTGGCAGTGGATCCGTCACGGCCGCTTCGAGCGCGACCGCGTGCACGACGTGATCCGCGAGGAGTTGGCCAACCTCCGGGAGACCTTCGGCGACGAGATCTACGACAAGAGCCGCGCGGACGACGCGCGCGACGTGTTCGAGCAGGTCGCGCTGGGCGACGAGTTCGTCGAGTTCCTGACGCTGCCGGCTTACGACTACCTGGAGGGGGACGATGGGCGGTAACGGCAAGGCCAACGGACGCTGGACCGGAATCGAGCGGCCCTACAAGCGCGAGGACGTCGAGCGCCTCCGCGGGACGGTGCACGTCGAGCACACACTTGCGCGGCTCGGCGCCGAGCGGCTCTGGGAGCTGCTCCACAGGGAGCCGCACGTCCCGACTCTGGGTGCCCTGACCGGCGGCCAGGCCGTCCAGATGGTCAAGGCGGGCCTCAAGGCGATCTACCTCAGCGGCTGGCAGGTCGCCGCCGACGGCAATCTCGCCGGGCAGACGTACCCCGACCAGAGCCTCTACCCGTGCAGCAGCGCGCCGGCGCTCGTGCGGCGGCTGAACAACGCGCTGCAGCGGGCCGACCAGATCCACGCGGCCGAGGGCGACACCGACACGTATTGGCTGGCGCCGATCGTCGCCGACGCGGAGGCCGGCTTCGGCGGGCCGCTCAACGCGTTCGAGCTGATGAAGGCCTTCATCGAGGCCGGCGCCGCGGGCGTCCACTTCGAGGACCAGCTGTCGTCCGAGAAGAAGTGCGGCCACCTCGGCGGGAAGGTGCTCGTGCCGACGTCACACTTCCTGCGGATCCTCGCCGCGGCGCGGCTGGCTGCGGACGTCTGCGGCGTGCCCACGGTTCTCGTCGCCCGCACCGACGCACTCAGCGCGACGCTGCTGACGAGCGACGCCGATCCGGCCGACGAGCCGTTCCTGACCGGCGAGCGCACTCCCGAAGGCTTCTTCCGTGTCCGCGAGGGCCTGGACGCGGCAATCGCCCGCGGACGGGCTGCTGCGCCGTACGCAGACCTGGTCTGGTTCGAGACCTCGACTCCGGACATGGGCGAGGCGCGCGAGTTCGCGCAGGCCGTCCACGAGGAGTTCCCAGGCAAGCTGCTCGCCTACAACTGCTCGCCGTCGTTCAACTGGCGCAAGCACCTCGACGACTCGGAGATCGCTTCCTTCCAGGAGGATCTCGCGGAGCTCGGCTACCGCTTCCAGTTCGTGACGCTGGCCGGCTTCCACTCGCTCAATGCCGCGATGTTCGAGCTCGCGCGCGGCTACGCGGACGAGGGCATGAGCGCGTACGTCCGTCTGCAGGAGAGCGAGTTCGCGTTCGAGGAGCACGGCTACACGGCGACGCGGCACCAGCGCGAGGTGGGCGCCGGCTACTTCGACGCGGTGGCGCAGGCGCTCGGCGAGAGCTCGACGCTCGCGCTGGAAGGCTCCACGGAGGCCGCCCAATTTCGGACCTGATCGCACCGGAGCAGGAGGGCGGCACCAAGGCCGACGAGATCGCGCTTGCGCTCGAGGACGCCATCATCTCGGGCGAGCTGGCTCCCGGGAGCGTCCTGCGCCAGGAGCAGCTCTCGGCGCGGTTCGAGGTGAGTCGCACGCCGGTGCGCGAGGCACTGCGCCGGCTGGCCGCGACGGGCCTCGTCTCGTTCGTTCCGAACCGCGGCGTGCGCGTGCGGACGATCGCGCGGGACGAGCTGCGGCAGGCGTTCATGGTCCGGGCTGAGCTGGAGGCGCTGGTCACGGGGCTCGCGACCCCGCGGATGACAAAGGCCTCGCTCGAGGCGCTCGCGGCCGCGGAGGAGCAATTTGCCGAGCTGACCGAGGAATTGCTGGACCGGCGGCGCAGCGAGGCGGAGCGTACGCGCCTGACCGGCGACTGGGTGCGCGCGAACTACCGCTTCCACGACGTCATCTACGAAGCCGCCGCTGTGCCGCTGGTGGAGCGGATCGCAAAGAGCGCGCGCCGCACGTTCCTGAGCCGCTGGAGCCCGGGCGGCCCGGAGATCGACGACCTCTACCGGCAGAACGTCTACCAGCACCGCGCGATCCGAGATGCGATCGCAGCCAGCAGCGTCGAGGGCGCCCGGGCGCTCGCACACGAGCACGTGCTCCATTCAGGCCGTCTGCTCGAGGTGATCCTCGAGCACAGAAGCGCTGCCTAGGATTGCGCCGCGGGTAAGGCGTCGGCCGTTGGGCGGGCGCGAAAGTCGCGAACGTCGCGAACGCAGAGCACGAGCGCCGTCGTGACGACGATCCAGGCGGCGCCGATCCACAGGGTCGTCGACATCCCGATCACCCCCGCGACCGGTCCCGCGATCGCATAGCCGGCGGGCAGGAATGCCATCGCGCCGAACCAGTTGTACGCGCCCACACGGGAGAGCTTCTCGCGAGGGATTCGCTCCTGCAGGCTCGTCTCCCAGACCACGGTTCCGAAGGAGAAGGCAAACCCGGCGAGGACCGCCGCCGCGCCAATCGCAGGCGCGGGCGCACGCAGGGCAAGCAGCGCGCACTGAACGGAAGTGACCGCGAAGAGGGGGCCGATCACGACCCACGAACGCGCCGGCCGCAGACGCAGCCCGGCGAGGCCTCCCGCGAGCGAGCCGATCGCCTCCCCGGTGACGACGATCGTCCACGCCGCGGCGCCGCCGAGGGAGTGCTTCGCGATGTAAGGCCCAAGCACGAAGAACGGCGCGTAGGTGATGAGGAAGTAGAGCGAGATCCAAAAGGTCAGCAGCCAGACCCAGGTGTGCTCGGTGAACGCGCGCCACCCGTCGACGAGCTCGCGGAGGAAGTTCGGCGCGTCGGTCTTGGCCGCCAGGGCGGGAAGGTGCATGCGGGCGAGCAGCAAGGCGCTGGCGGCGTAGGTCGAGGCATCGAGCAGCAGCGCATAGCCGGAGCCGACCGTTGCGACGAGGGTTCCGCCGACGGCTGCTCCGAGCGGGAACGCGGCATAGCGCGCGATGCTCATCAGGCCGTTCGCCTGTTGGAGCAGCGACTCGGGAACCGTCTCGGGCACGAGCCCGGTCGAGGCGGGGGAATGGAAGGCAACCGCGGCGCCGCCGACCGCCTGGAGGAGGACGAGCTCCCAGACGTGTGCGTGGCCGCTCACCAGCAGGGCGCCCATCGTGGAGCGAACGCAGAAGCTCGCGGAGTCCGAGGCGATCATCACCAGGCGCCGCGGCAGGCGGTCGGCGACGACGCCGCCCACCAGGAGCGTGCACACCTGCGCCAGCGTCCAGGCAGCGAAGGCGAGCCCGACCTCGGAAGCGGAGTTGCTCAGGCCGAGGATCGCGAACGCAACCGCGATCGGCGCCAGGTTGGTGCCGAAGAACGAGATCGTCCGGGCCGAGAACAGCAACCGGAAGTTGCGAAGGCGGAGGACGTCTCGAGGGCCCGGCATGAACACAGATGATCGCCGACGTTCCGGCGGGCTATTAGCTGAGGAGCGTCTGTGCGGCGGCGTGGTCGTCGCCGTCGGGCTCGTGGTGGTGCAACCAGGGGCCGGCCAGCGAGTACGTCGCCCCGGCCAGCACGACACCCGCTGCGATCGAGGCTCCGACGAGTGCAAGAAGGCGCCGCGCCGCGCCGGCCCTCGCGAGCACGAGGCGCGGCACCCGCGGCAGATACGCGAGCACGTGCACGCTCGCGACCGCGAGGAAGACGATGAAGCTCAGCTTGTGGAGGCCGAGCACGATCCCGTGCCCGCTGTGCGGCCCGAGCACGAGCAGCCCGACGCCGGTCGAGAGCAGGCTCACCGTTGCCACGACGAGCAGCGGCGCGAGCGCCCGCATCAAGATGTGCGGGGGGCCGCGATCGACGTACGCTGCGTGCCCGGTGTAGTAGCGGAGCATCCGGTAGCCGGTGGTCGCGAGCTTCAGCACGACCGGCGGGATCAGCAGCATCCCGACGAAGATGTGCACCGGCAGGAGGGGTCGCAGGAAGAGGATCGTGACGCCCTCGATCAGGAGCAGAACGATCAGCACGACGCCATTCGTCGCGGTCAGCCGCTCGTTCCTCACGGTTCCCAGCTCCACCTGAGAAGTGAAGCAACGGTCTCTAAGTAGCCGCTAAGAGCGGCGCTCGTTCACGCGAGCTTCTCGATGATGCGGAGCAGTTCCTCTCGGCGGTAGCCCTGGCTGCGCGCGAACTCGACGAGCTCTCGCGCTTTCAGAATCACGGCTCCACGCTCGGATGTGCTTGCGACGGTGATGCCCCGGCCGCGGCGAAAGTCGAGCAGCCCCTCGTCGCGGAGGAGCCGCAGCGCGCGCAGAACCGTGTTCGTGTTGACGCCGAGGACCGCGGCCAAGTCGCGGGCCGGCGGTAGCCGTTCCCCAGGACGCGCCTCTCCCTCCGCGATCGCCCGCCGCACCTCTGCCGCAACCTGCTCGTGGAGCTCGAGCGCCTCGCCGCGATCGACCTTGACGTCAATCATGGTGCTAACGATACTAGCGCCATCGACCCGTGACAGCTACCTCGCCCGCACGCCCTTCGACGCCCGGCTTCATGGCGCTAATCAAGGAGGCGCGCCGGCGGGCCCGTCGGCGCTGGGCCGCCTACGGCGCTTTGACGCTCGCCGCGCTGGTGCTCGCCGGGGCGGTCGGCTTCTTCATCGGGCGTGGCGGTGGATCCGGGGCAAGCGCAGGCGGACCGGGACCGGGTTCCTCGAGAGGCTCCGCCGCCGGCAACGTCGACTTCCGTCCTGGCCCCGTTCGCTTCCTGCGACAAGTGACGCTTCCGCCCACGACGGCTCCGGCGGCGGTGCAACGGGCCTTCGCGGCTCGCCGCTACTCCGCGGCTGCGCCGCGCCAGGCCGGTCGAGCCCACACGCCGCGTGGGCGGGTCGTCCTCTGGGTCTCTCCGGCCTACGGAGGCGGCTGGTGTGAGGGCCTCCAGCAGCCGCGCCTCGCGTTCAACCGGATGTCGGTTTCGTGCATCTGGCCGCGATCCTGGATGCGGCGCCGGATCGGAATGACCGGCTACCTGCCGCGCATGTTCTGGGGACGCGTTCCTCAGCGCGCGGCGCGGAGCCTCGGCGTCCGCCTCTCGGATGGTCGTTCAATGCCGGAGAGGATCAGGAGCGGGTTCTTCCTCTTCACCGTTCCCGATCCGGTGCTCGCCCATGCAGGGCCTCAAGCGCTGGTTGCCCGCGACGAGCGGGGCCGGCTGGTGGCGCGCGAGGTGATCGGCGACTTCTATCCGGAGCCGTTCGCATTCGGCGGGATCCAACGACCGCCAGGAGGCGCCGACCTGGCGCGCAAGCACCGGCTCGTCGCCGTCGGAGAGGCGTCGATCTGGGCCGCCCCATCGTCACTTCGGCCTGCTCGTTGCACGTGGCTTCAGATCGGCCGTGGCATCTACGGCGGAGGCTGCCGCCGCTATCAGGCACCCGCTCGCGGGCTGGCGGAAGTCGTCCCGCTGCGGCTTCGGGTCAAAGGGAAGGTGCTGACCGTGCTCTGGGGGCAGGCCGGCGGCGATGTCGCCCGGCTCGAAGTCCTCTTCCAGGACGGAAGCCGGGAGAGCCTCTCGCACGCGAACGGCGTCTTCCTCTATCCGGTGCCCGCGGAGCGCTGGCGCTCCGGCCACCGTCCCGCTTTCCTGGTTGCCCGCGACCGGCAGGGCCGGATCCTCGGCAAGCGCCTGCTCTACGAGTACACGCTCGCGCCCGCCTGAGCGCGGGCCGCTACAGCAGCATCAGCCACTTGGAGCTGCAGCCGCAGTCCTTGTTCTTGCGCTGGCACTTGCGGCAGTCCCAGTAGGTCCACCAGATCCACTTGAAGTGGTTGATCTCCAGGACGATCAACACGACGCACCAGATGAAGATCTGCGTTCGGCTCACGGCTCCCAGCCTCGCCGGACCGACCGGTGCCTGTCAATGGGCCGGACGGCTCATTTCGCGCGGACGAGGTCCAACGCGGCGGGGCGGCTCTTCGCAGCCGCATCGAGGCGCTCGAGCAGACGGCGGAGGCGCGGCTCCCCGGCCGAGCCGGCCCGGAAGGCGGCGTGGATTCGCCGCTTCGGGGGATTCGTGCGGACCGGGCGCGCGACCAGCGAGGCGGGCAGGTCGAGCTGCGAGAGCAGCGGCACGAGCGCGAGCCCGACCCCCGAAGCAACCAGGTGGTGGAGGCTGCGGTGGTCGTTGGTCTCCGCGGCGACACGCGGCTCGAAGCCGGCCGCGTTGCAGGCTCGTCGCAGGAAGGGATGGCAGGAGGAGAGGGTCGTCGAGTCGATCCACGCCTCGCCCGCGAGGTCGGCCAGCTCGAGCGAGGGCTCGGCCGCCGCCCGGTGCGAAGCGGGCAGCACGACCTGAATCGGGTCGTCGAGCAGCGGCACGAGCTCGATCCCGGCTCCCGGCTCGAGCGGCACGAAGTCGCGCAGTCGCGCGAGACCGAGCTTCGGGTCCGAGTCGAGGATGTGGATGTCGAGACCGTTGTCGCGCACGGCGTCCGCGACGATCGTTGCCGCGGCACTCGCGAACGAGGCGATGCGCAGTGCGGGCTCGGTGCCGCTCGCGACCGCCTTGGCCTCGGCCTCCGCGGCGGCAAGCTTGACGAGGATCTGCTCGGTTCGGTCGACGAGCACCTCCGCGGCCGGGGTGAGACGCACGCTCCGGCCCCGGCGCTCGAGCAGCTCGATCCCGAGCTCCCGCTCGAGGGCGCTGAGTTGCTGCGAGACGGCGGAAGGCGTGAACGAGAGCGAGCTCGC
This sequence comes from Actinomycetota bacterium, assembly GCA_005883335.1. Classification (GTDB taxonomy): domain Bacteria; phylum Actinomycetota; class Thermoleophilia; order Gaiellales; family Gaiellaceae; genus AC-32. The sequence goes on along the minus strand of VAXM01000034.1, from coordinate 1,745 downwards.
TGCGGCGCGGATCGTCCCGTGCAGGGAGACCTCTCGCAACATGCGCAGGCGCCGGACGTCGAGCATCAGTTCTGCTTAACGATAGGGCAAGCAATCGCACTTGGTGTGTGGCGCTGCGGCTGGCAGCGTGTGCCGGGCGGTGACGACTCTCCGGCGCCTCGGCTTTGCGTTCTGGCTGACGCGTGTCCGGCTCGCGCGGCGCGGTGGGCGGTTGCTGCTCGTCGCGGTCGGTGTAGCCGCAGCCGCCGCGATGCTCGCTGCCGTGGTCGCCGGCGCCCTCGCCGCGCAGGACCGCGACGTCGCGAAGCGGGTCTCGGCGATCGACGAGGGCTCGCGCTCCATCCATGTGACGTGGTTCAGCGTCGGCGGCCAGGCGGCGCCGTACTCGACGCTGGACCGGCACGTCCGCGGGAAGCTCCGCACGGTGACCGATCGCCCGGCGGCGGCGACCTCGCTCTACCGCGAGAGCCAGCTCGGCGGAGCGTTCCTCAGCCTCGGCGCGGTCGACGACCTCGGCCGCTGGGTGCGGGTCCGCTCCGGACGGCTGCCGCGTCCGTGCACGCTGCGCCGCTGCGAGGTGCTCGTCGTCCGAAAGGGCGGGCGGCTCCCGGACGTGCCGGGCCTGCGGCTCGTGCCCGTCGGCGAAGGGGACGTCGTCTCGGCCACGCTCTTCGGCGACGCGGTTCCGTCGCTCGGGCTGCACCAGTCGACTTTCGTCCGCCAGATGGCGCGCTACCACCGGCCCGCGCCCCCGCCGCTCGTGCTCGCCAACGGCGTCGCCGGGCTCGACCGCTGGCCGCGGCTGCACGACGCCTACCGCACCTACAGCTGGGTGGTGCCGCTCGACCGGAAGCTCGTCCATTCGTGGTCGGCCGGATCGCTGGCGACGCGGATCGACCGCGTGCGCTCCGAGCTGCAGGGTGAGGATTTCGACTTCGTCGTGGAGGCGCCGACGGACGAGCTGCGCGCTGCCGTCGACTCCGGCCGGGTCGTCGCGCGCCGGCTGTTCCTGCTCGGCGGCGAGGCCGTGGCGCTGTTGCTCGCGTTCGCGGTGCTCGCGGGAGCGCGGCTGCGGCCGGACGTCGAGGCGTCGCGGCAGTGGCTCGTCTCGAGCGGTGTCCGCGGCTGGCAGGTCTGGTTGCAGACGGCGAGCGAGGCTGCCGTGCCCGCGATCGCCGGGACGGTGGTCGGCTGGGTTGTCGGAGCGGCGGCGGCAGCGATCGTCTCTTCGCGTGCCGGCGAGCCCGTCGGCTCTTTGCTGCGGCACTCGGTTCTGTCCGGACGGGGAATCGCGGCAGGGGTGCTGCTCGCGGCCGCCGCGGCCCTCGTGCTGGTCGTGACGCTCGCGATGCGGCCGGTCGCGCTGCGCGGGATCTCTGTCACGCCGCTCGACGTCGCGGCGCTCGGGGCCGTCGTCGCGGTCGCGGTTGCCCTGGCGCGCGGCGCGGCGGACGCGAGTGCTTTCCTGGCCGGGAACGGGACCGGGGTCGTCCTCCTGCTCCTGCCCGTGCTCGTCGTCTTCACCGCAGCGGTCGTAGTCGCCCGCATACTCCCGCCCGCCCTACGCGGGCTGGAGCGTCTCGTTCCCCGGACGGCGCTTCCGCTGCGTCTCGCCTCGCTCGCGCTGGCGCGCCGCCCGGGCTACGCGTCGGTCGCCGTCGGCTTCGTGGTCGTCTCCGTCGGCCTCGCGCTGTTCGCGGAGACCTACCGCTGGACACTCGTCCAGGGCCAGCGAGAGCAGGCGG
>VAXM01000057.1 GCA_005883335.1 Actinomycetota bacterium | reverse complement strand
GTCAGCACGCGGCCCAGCGGGCTGCGGCGGAGCCGCACCGACCGCGAGACAGGGCGGACTGCGCCCGCTGTGGTCTCCGCGGCCGTGGTCATTCCTCGGTCACCCGCATGAAGGTGACGTAGATGACGACGAACAACGAGATGATCAGGAAAATCGCGACGCTCATGGCAGCGCCGTAGCCGACGTGGCCGTCGTTGACGGTGGTGCTCTGGGTGTAGACCGCCATCGTCTGTGCGTTGAGGCGGTATCCGAAGAAGACCTGGAAGACGTCGAAGACGCGCAGCGCGTCAAGGGTGCGGAAGATCAGCGTCACGAGGATCGCCGGTCGCAGCAGCGGCAGCGTGATCCGCCAGAATTGCTGCAGCTTGCTCGCCCCGTCGACCGACGCGGCCTCGTAGAGGTCGTTAGGGATCACCTGTAGGCCGGCGAGCAGCAGCAGCGCGACGAAGGGTGTCGTCTTCCAGATGTCGACTGCGCTCACGGAGGCGAGCTGTGTCGACGTCTGTGCGAGCCATGCGTGCGGATGCGAGAGGATGTGCGTCCGGACCCCGAGGTCATTGATGACGCCGTAGGTGTGGTCGTCGAGCATCCACTGCCACATCTTTGCCGCGACGACCGTCGGGATCGCCCACGGCACCAACATCACGGCCCGCATGACACCGCGGCCCTTGAAGCTCGAGTTGACAACGAGCGCGACGATCAGGCCGAGGACGAACTCGAACGAGACGGTGATCGCCGTGAACTTGATTGTCAGGACGACCGTGTCCCGGAAGATCGTGTCGTGCCAGAGGGTGCGGTAGTTGTCGAGCCCGACCCACTTGGTAGGCGTGAGGCCGGCGAGGAATTCCTGGTTCGTGAAGCTCTGGTAGACGGTCTTGCCGAGCGGGTAGATCGCGACGCAGGCGACCACCGCGAGAGCCGGTACGAGCAGCAGCCAGCCGAGGCGCGTCTGCCGGCGCTGGAGCTTCGTCCTGCGGCGGCGTTTGCGGGGAACCGGTGCGGGCGTGGCTACCGTGCTCATCCGTTTGGCGAGGGAGGATGACAGGTGCCATCCTCCCTCGCTTCGTTCAGGCCGGGCGGCCTACTTCATGATCTGCTGCAGCTTCGACTTGATCTGCGGCAGGACCTGGCTCGCCGGCGAACCAGTGAGGATCTGGTTGATCCCCTGGTAGACCACCTTCGAAGCCTCGTTGTACTTCGTCCCGAGGAACTTCGCTGGGCGTGTCACGCGAGGCACGCTCGCGATCGCAGGCTTGAGATACGGATTCGCCTTCACGACCGCCTTGTTCTTCGCTACCGACACGATCGTCGGCACGTTCGAATTGGTGATCGCGTCGAACTTCTCGACCGCCGGGCTCGTCATGTACCGGACGAACTCGATCGCGGCGGCCTTGTGCTTCGAGAACTTCGAGACCGCGAGCTGCCAGCCGCCGACGGTGCCGACGGAGCCGCCCGTCGAACCGTGCGGAAGCACCGTGACGTTGAACTTGCCCTTCACCTTCGAGCCGGCGCCTGCGCCGATCCCGTACTGGTACGGCCAGTTGCGGGCGAACGCGGCGTCACCGTTGTCGAACGCGTGCTCGGTCTGGTCCTCCTGATAGGTCGTCACGCCCTGCGGCGTGACCTTTCCGATCTGAACGCGCATCGCGTCCAGGATCGTCCGTGCCTTCGCGTTGTCGATCGTGACCTTGCCGTTGTCGATGATGTGGCCACCGCCTGCCGACGCGATCCATTCGAGCGCGTTGCAGGTGAGGCCCTCGTACGCGTTGCCCTGGAAGACGAAGCCGGCGAAGTTCGGATTGTCCTTCCGCTCGCCGTCCTGGATCTTCTTGGCCATCTTGAAGAGATCCGCCCAGGTCTTCGGCGGAGCGCTGTAGCCGTACTTCTTCAACAGGTCGGTGCGGTAGTAGAGGATCCCGTAGTCACCGAACCACGGCATCGCTACCAGCTTCCCCTTGATCGTGTCGTTGGCGACAATGCTGCCCAAGTGCAGCTTCGCCTGCTTGCCGAGCTTCGGCTTCAGGTTCACTAGGTACGGCGCGAAGGCGCCCGGCCACACCACGTCGATCATCGCCACGTCGATCGAAGACGACTTCGACGAGAACGCCCGCGCGAGCTGCGCGTACGACTGGTCCGAAGCCGCCGGATGCGGAACGACGCTGACCTTGATGCCCGTGTCCTTCGAGAATCGCTTGGCGAGCTTCGTGTCGCGCACGTGCCCGTTGCCGACCGAGTCACCGACGAACGTGATCTTCTGGCCGCCGTACTTCTTCCTGATCGCGGCGGCGTGCGGCACTCTGGGCGCCGGGATCGCTGCTGCTTGCGCGTGCGTCGCCTTCTTGCTGCCGGCGGCCGCGACGCTGAGGAAAGCGACGAGCGCGACCGCGCCCACCACTCCCGCGAGGACGAGCAGTCTGCGGTGTTTCACTCTCCCACGTCCTTTCTGTAGACCCCTGTAGACACGAGAACGTTACCTCGAAACGGGAAGCGGTTCAGCGCCCGAGCGGCTCGCGGGTCGGCGAGCCGGCCAGCCGCGCCTTCAGGCGCAGGATCGCCTTCGTGTGGAGCTGTGAGACGCGCGACTCGGTGACGCCCAGGACCTCGCCGATCTCGCGCAGCGTCAGCTCTTCGTAGTAGTAGAGGGTGACGACGAGCTTCTCGCGCTCGGGCAGGCGCGCAATCGCCTCGCCGAGCGCCTCCTTGAGCTCGGTCTGCGCCAGCTCGGACTGGGGCTCGGGGCCCTGCGTGTCCTCGATCGTGTCGATCAGGGCGACCTGGTCTCCCCCGCCCCCGGAGGAGATCGTCCACAGCTCGTCGAGGGCGGCGATCGAGGAGCGGCCGATCTCGGAGAGGCTGTCGTCGAGCTCCTCGGTCGTGACGCCGAGTTTCTCGGAGATCTCCTCGTCGGTCGGTGCACGGTGGAGCTTGCGCTCGAGCTCCCCGATCGCCCGCTCGATGTCCCGTGCCCGGGAGCGCACCGAGCGCGGCACCCAGTCGAGTGCGCGCAGCTCGTCGATGATCGAGCCCTTGATGCGCGCGATCGCGTAGGTCTCGAACTTGATGTCGCGGCCGGGGTCGAAGCGCTCGATCGCGCCGATCAGTCCCAGCAGGCCGTAGGAGACGAGGTCGTTCTCGTCCACGTGCGCGGGCAGGCCGCTGCCAAGGCGGCCCGCGACGTACTTGACGAGCGGCGCGTAGGTGAGGATCAGACGGTCGCGGACGCCCTGATCCTTGCTCTTGCGGTACTCGCGCCAGAGCTGCTGCGTCTCGTCCTGGCCCACGCTCAGAGGATACGACTTAGGGTCGCGGTTTCCTCAGATTGCGTAGTGCGAGCGTCAGAAGCCAGAGCGCCAGGGCGCCTGCCGCCACAACCAGGACGACGAGACCGTGATTGCTGTTGACGGCCTCCGCGGCGGCGGCAGCGATGCCCACGAACGCGATCGCGAGGACGAGGAAGAGCGCGCCGAGAGCCGGCCGTGGCGATGGCGGGGGCACGGCTCGGACTCTAGAAGGGCACGGTTACACTGGCATTCGCAACCCCTAGGGGCGTAGCTCAATTGGCAGAGCACCGGTCTCCAAAACCGGGGGTTGCAGGTTCGAGTCCTGCCGCCCCTGTCTTCGCTGTTCGAAGTCCGGCTCCGCTTGCGCGGAGCCATGACGACTTCGAACAGCATCACCTCGAGCCAGAGCGGAACTGAGCCGCGCCCGCCATGTCGGTCGCGGCGGCGGATGCCCTTGACGCACCTCTTTAGAGCGACCGGATATAGAAGACGATGAGGCCGGCGGAGAAGCACCGCGAGACCCCAGGGGTCAGGTCTTGCATTCCGGCAAATCAGTCGCGGCCGGTGGAGGTTTTGCGTGATTGCAAGACCTGACCCCGGTTGGGCACGGGCGGTCCTATCCCTTAGTCTCGCCCCATGAGGCTGCGCAGTTTTCTTTACAGGTCGGGTCGCACGCTTGGGGACGTCGAGGCGGTCGCCTCCGGCGATCCGAAGCGGATTGGCCGGCGGGCGAAGAACAAGATTCTCGGCCGCGCGCTCGGCCGCTCCGGGTTCTGGCGCACGCTCTGGCGCTAGCCACGCTCAGCGACGCGGATAGCGCTGCTCGACGAGCGTGCCCTTCTCGCCGGTCTTCTCGATGACGACGTAGCCGGCCTCGGTCCGAACGACGCGGTCATCGGGCGACTGATGGTCGGCCACGAGCAGGAAGGTGCGCGGCCCTGCGCGTACCTGCTCGTACTCCTCGCCCGTCAGGAGGACGACCTGGGTGCAACGCTCGTCGTCGCACTCGCAGAGGTAGGGGGTGCGGCCGCCGGTGAGCGCCAACTCGTCGGCCCGCTTCTCCAGCTTTTCGTTCACCTCTCTGAAGGTTGATTCGTTCTCGGCAGCACGCTCGACGCTGCGCACGCACGATGCCTGCCCCGTACCTGGTTGTGGGAAACGGCTCCAGGCGAGAGAATCGCTGGTGGTGGACGAAGACCAGGGACGGCGAGCGCGAAACGAGGCGATCTTCCGTGAGGTCAACGAGCGGATCGTCGAGCTCGAGACAGGCCTAACGGGCTACAACCGCGACGACTCGCTCCTGATCGGCTTCGTCTGCGAGTGCCCGCGGGAGGACTGCGGCGAGATGCTCGAGGTCACCCGGGGGCAGTACGAGGCGGTGCGAGACAACGGGCGGCGGTTCCTCGTGCTCCCGGGCCACGAGGACGGTGATATCGCGCGTGTCGTCGAGAGGCACTCGCACTACCTGGTCATCGAGAAGACCGGCGATGCGGCCGAGGTTGCGGCCGAGCAGGACCCTCGGACCTAAAGAAACTCGCGCCAGAGCCGATCGAGGTTTTAGGAGGGCCGGGGCAACTCCGCACCTCCCTTCCGCGGAGTGCAGGGCCCTGGACGGGTGCCGCAGCCTTCTGGGGCTCCGGCTCCGGCTCTCCTACTGTTCGAGCTCCATGCTCTCGACGGCGAGCTCGATGCTTTCGATCGCGACCTCGTTGCCCTGGGCTCGGAAGGACGGCCCGCTGTACTTCGTCGGCAACGCATCGCGGAAGGCCCACCGGGCGACGTCCCGGCCGCTCTGGTCGCGGAGGATGATGACCACGTTGCGGCGGTCGAGGTTGCCGTCGGCGACGTCGCGCCACCACTGGAACAGCGTCCGATCGCCGGCGAAGCCGCGGCGCAGGACGAGCGGGCCGTACTCGACGCGCCCGGGCAGGCGGCGGACGGTGTTCGGCCGCTCGTTGCCTTCGCGGTAGGCAGCGACCTCGATCCGGGCTTCGGGCAGGTCGGCCTCGCGGAAGCCCGCGACGGTGTCCCCGTCTATCTGGACGAGGAAGTTGAAGTTGAGGTAGGGGTCGCGGCGGGCTTCAGGCATCGTCGGGCACCTCCAGGTAGGGGAAGTCGCGGAAGGCGGCGAGGTCGTGGCGGATCGTTCGCCGGCGGCGCTCGTTTTGGTCGGTTCGCCAGGTGACGGTCACCGCGAGCTCGGTCGGCTCCTCGCGGCCAAAGAAGAGTGCCGTCCGGTCGAGGAAGACGCGGATCCGGCGGCGCGGGCCGAAGAACTCGAGGCGACGGAAGATCTGCAAGCGGTCGATGCGCCGGTCGCCTCCGACGCCGTGCAACGGCTTGTCGAAGCGGACGCGGACGTTGTGCGCGGGAAGCTTGCCGAGGTTCTCGAGGACCAGGAACAGCAGCCCGCGCTCGAGCTCGACGTCGAGGATCACGTCCGCCTCGCGAGGCTGCCGGCGGTGCTCCGTGACGGCTCCGGGCACGCGCTGAGTCTAGTTCCCAGGTTTCGCAGGCGGCACCTCGAGCAGCTCGAAGCGGAGTCAGGCGTGCGGTGCGCGCGACTCCCGGTGTCACACACCGTGACGAAAGACGCACGCTGTAGGCTCAGGTCGTGGCAGTCCTCACGTCGCAGGCCGACCGGACCGACGCGTTCGAGGAGCGCCGCGCACGGATGGAGGAGCTCGTCGCGGAGCTCCGCGAGCGCAGCGGGCAGGTCGCCCGCGGGGGCGGCGAGGCGGCCCTCGAGAAGCACCGCTCCCGCGGGAAGCTGACCGCCCGCGAGCGGATCGACCGCCTGCTCGACCCCGACACCGCCTTCCTCGAGCTCTCCGCCCTGGCCGCCTGGGAGATGTACGACGGCCAGGCCCCCGGAGCCGGGATCGTCACCGGGATCGGCGTGATCGAGGGCCGCGAGTGCGTTCTCGTCGCCAACGACGCCACGGTCAAGGGCGGCACGTACTTCCCGATCACGGTCAAGAAGCACCTCCGCGCCCAGGAGATCGCCCAGCAGAACCGCCTGCCCTGCATCTACCTCGTCGACTCCGGCGGCGCGTTCCTGCCGCTCCAGGCCGAGGTCTTCCCCGACCGCGACCACTTCGGCCGGATCTTCTACAACCAGGCCCGGCTCTCGGCCGCGGGAATCCCGCAGCTCGCAAGCGTGATGGGCTCGTGCACCGCGGGCGGCGCTTACGTCCCGGCGATGAGCGACGAGACGATCATCGTCAAGGGCACCGGCACGATCTTCATCGGCGGCCCGCCGCTCGTGAAGGCGGCGACCGGCCAGGACGTCACCGCCGAGGAGCTCGGCGGCGCCGACGTCCACGCGCGGCTCTCGGGCGTGGCCGACCACTACGCGACCTCCGACGAGCACGCGCTGGCACTCGTCCGCGAGATCGTCCGCAACCTCGATCTGCCGCCGAAGCAGCCGCCCTGGGAGACGGCACGGCCCGAGGAGCCCACGGCCGATCCCCAAGAGCTCTACGGCCTCATCCCCGCCGACTACCGCGAGCAGGTCGACCCGCGCGAGCTGATCGCGCGCCTGGTCGACGGCTCGCGCTTCCACGAGTTCAAGGCGCTCTACGGCGAGACCCTCGTCTGCGGCTTCGCCCGGATCGACGGCTATCCGGTCGGGATCCTCGCCAACAACGGCGTCCTCTTCGGCGAGTCGGCCGCCAAGGGCGCGCACTTCGTCGAGCTCGCCTGCAAGCGGCGGGTGCCGCTCGTCTTCCTGCAGAACATCACCGGCTTCATGGTCGGCAAGGAGTACGAGGCCGGCGGGATCGCGCGAGACGGCGCCAAGCTCGTGACCGCCGTAGCCTGCGCCGAGGTGCCGAAGTTCACCGTCATCGTCGGCGGGTCCTTCGGCGCCGGGAACTACGGCATGTGCGGTCGCGCCTACTCGCCGCGGCAGCTCTGGATGTGGCCGAACGCGCGCATCTCCGTGATGGGCGGCGAGCAGGCGGCGACCGTCCTCACGATGGTCGGCGACGCGGATCCCGACGAGATCCGCGCCAAATACGAGGCCGAAGGCAATCCGTACTACTCGACCGCGCGGCTCTGGGACGACGGCATCATCGACCCGCTCGACACCCGCCGCGTGCTGGCTCTCGGCATCTCGGCCGCGCTGAACGCGCCGATCCCCGAGACCACGTTCGGCGTCTTCCGCATGTGATGAGCTACTCGATCACGCACATCGACGACATCGAAGGCGCGGGGCCCGCCGGCTCCGTGCGCTTCGTCCGCCGCGTGCTCGGCGTCGAGGCGTTCGGGATCAACTGGTTCGAGATCGCGCCGAACAGCGAGGGACACGAGCACGACGAGGCTGACACGGGCCAGGAGGAGGTCAACGTCGTCATCCGCGGGTCCGGCGTCTACCGCATCGAGGGCGAGGAGGTTCCGGTTGCAGCCGGGACGTTTCTGCGCTTCGATCCCGGGACGACGCGCGTGCCCGTGGCCGGGCCGGACGGGCTGACGATGATCGCCGTCGGCGCACGACGCGGAAGCTACGAGCCGAGGGGGCCGTTTTGAACCACACGCTGGAGCTGACCGACGAAGAGCTGCGCCTCCTGCAGTCGGCGCTGCACTCGTATCTCGACGACTTCGGGCATGAGGAGGCGGACGTGCTCCGCCGGATCAAAGAGCTGGCGGCCAAGCTGCCGACCCCGGGCGTCCCGGACGATTGACCGTTCGCTTACTGCTCTGGAACCTCGCCGACTCGAAGACGAACCTTGACGAGTTGCGCGCAAACCTTCCGGATCTCCCCGAGGGCGATCAGTGGATCTCCGATCCGGCCTCGGAGCGCTTCGGGCTGATCTCGCTCTCCGGCTCGCTCGAGGAGATCGGCCGGATCCGCGAGCTGATCGGGAAGGATCCCGAGATCGGCGAGGAGTTCGAGCTAGAGAACTAGTTCTTCGGGGAAGCTCGCGCACGATTCGAAGCGCTCGAGGCGGTAGGGGCTGAGGTCGAGGCCCGGGGTCTCGCCCAGGATCTCCTCGGCGAGCGCGCGACCGACCGCGGGGGACTGCATGAACCCGTGGCCCGAGAAGCCACAGGCCGCGTAGACGCCGTCCGCGACCTCGCCGAGGATCGGATGGGCGTCCGGGGTCATGTCGTAGAGCCCCGCCCACGACCGTTCGATCCTCGTCTCGGCAGCGGGCCCGTAGCGGTGCTGGAGGCGCTCGAGCCGGTCGGGAATCAGCGACTCGTCGACGACCTCGTCGAAGCCCCAGCGCGGCTCGGGGTCGGTCATTGCCAGCACGAGTCGGTCGCCGCGCCGCCGAAAGTGAAAGCCGGTCTCGGCCTCGAGCACCATCGGCAGGTCGTCGGGAAGCCCGAGCTCGGACGTCTCGAGCAGCTGCCGGCAGAGGGGGCGGATCGGCAGCTCGACCCCCCGGGTCGCTGCCAACTCGGCCGACCACGGCCCGCAGGCGATCACGAGCACGTCGGCGTCGATCGTCGCGGCGTCGGTCCCCTCGCGCACCTCGATCCCAAGCTTCAGCGCCCGCCGCACGAGCTCGCGCGTGACTGCGGGCGGATCGGCGACGCCGTCGGTCGCGCAGTTGACCGCGCCGAGGACATCGTCGGTGCGGAGCCCGTCGACGAAGCTCGGGTCGACCCGCTCCGCCGGGACGCCCAGCTCGGCCTGCAGCTCGCGGCGTTCCTCGAGCTCCGCCAGCCCCGCCTCCGTGGTGGCGAGGAAGAGGTAGCCGACTTGCTCGAAGAGCGGCGAGCCGAGCTCCTCGAAGAAGCGGATGCTCGCCTGGGCCAGCCGCACCTCGGCGGCGGTCGAGAACTGCTGGCGCACGCCCCCCATCGCCTTCGAGGTCGCTCCCGCGGCGATGCCCCGACGGTCGGCGAGCACGACGTCCCGCGCGCCGAGCGAGGCGAGCTGGAAGGCGATCGACGCGCCCATGGCGCCGGCGCCCGCTACGACGATTCGAGCCACTCGTCGAGCTCCCGCTTCTCGTTGTCGCTCAAGCGGCGCAACGGCGCGCGCACGTCCTCGCGCACCGGCACGCCGCGCCGCCCGAGCACGTACTTCGCGGCCGCCTGGAAGGGATAGCGGTCGAGCGCGGCCCGCAGCTCGCCGACGCCGTCGAGCGCGACGACCCGCTCAGGAAAGACCGAGGCGAGCCCCGAGACGGTCCCCGCGGCGCCGCGCACGGGCAGGAGCTCCTCCGCGCCGACGAACACGTCCAGGCCCTCGAGCACGTACGGCTCCACCGCCTCGAGCGGCCTGTCGGAGACCTTCAGCCCGGCCAGGTTCGAGACCTCCGAGCGCAGCCGTTCGATCACGTCCACCGGCACTGCGTAGCCACTCCGAGCCTTGAACTCGTAGACGTAGAACGGCAGCGGCGCGCAGCCTCGCGCGGCCGCTGCGAAGTGCGCGAAAAGCGCGTCCTCGTCCAGCGCGTAGTACGGCGGGATGCCGCCGCGTGCTCGGCGAGCGCCACGGTCTCGGCCGTCGTCTGGGCCCCGCAGTGCACGATCACCGGCAGGGGCCCTTCGAGGAAGAGCTCTGCAGCCCGGCGGCGCTCGGCGGCGGAGAGCAGGATCCCCTCCCCGGTCGTCCCGAGCGCCAGGATTCCGTCTAGCCCACCCGCGGCGAGAAAGTCGAGGTACGGGCGAAAGGCGTCCTCGTCGAGCGCGGCGCCTTCGTCCCGGAGTGGCGTCAGGGCGGCCGCGAGCACTCCGCGCAGCATCCACCAACTTTACGATGTGCACGGATGTCAGCGTTGCGCTCCGAGCAGGCCGGCGACGTCCTGCGGATCACGATGTCGCGGCCCGAGCAGCGAAACGCGTTCGACGCTGCGCTGATCCAGGAGCTGACCGGGGCGTTCGCCGGCGTCGGCGACGTGCGCGCGGTCGTGCTCGCGGGCGAGGGCAAGAGCTTCTCCGCCGGCGCCGACGTCGAGTGGATGCGCGCCGCGGCCGAGCTGAGCTATGAAGGGAACGTCGCCGACGCGCGGCGGCTCCGGATGATGCTCGAGACGATCGACTCCTGTCCCGCGCCGGTGATCGCCCGCGTCCA
>VAXM01000056.1 GCA_005883335.1 Actinomycetota bacterium | reverse complement strand
CCGCCCGCCACGCCAAGAAGCTCGTCCGCGAGCGCCCCGACGGGCTCGCTACCGAACGACCCATCGCCCAGCGCCGCACGAGCGAGGAGGGGCAGGAGGGCCTGAGGGCCTTCGTCGAGAAGCGCAACCCTTCTTGGCATTTGTAAAGCATGTTTTCCCTATTTGCAATCGGGTAGGCGCGGCGCGCACACGAGGAAGGGGGGAAAGCATGTCGCGCAAGTATTTGGCGACGGTGGCTGCCCTCGTCGCGATCGCAGCGCTCGCATTCGCAGCGACGGCGACGGGCTCCGGCAGCGCCACACAGTCGCGGACGAGGATCGCC
>VAXM01000033.1 GCA_005883335.1 Actinomycetota bacterium | reverse complement strand
TACTGGCCCTGCGCGGGCTCGACCGAAGCGAGCGCGCGCTCGTGCCTGCCGCCGGCGGCCTTCGCGAAGCCGCACGCCTTCGCGGCCGCCGCCTGGGCGCCTTGCGTGCTCAGGCGCCGGTCGCAGGCGAACCCCCACGCGCCGCCGACGAGCGCGCGGACGCCGAGCCCTTCGCTCTCGACGTCGTCGAGCCGGTCGACCCGGCCGTTGCGCGTCGCCACCGTCTGGGCCCGGCGAAGGACGACCCTCGCATCGGCGTAGGAGGCGCCTGCGGCGAGCGCCGCGGAGACCGCCTCTTCGCAGAGCTCGCGCACGGCGCGAAGACTAACCAGGAACCTTCTATGCGCTGGAGAGGACTTGAACCTCCACGGGGTTTTAACCCCACAAGGCCCTCAACCTTGCGCGTCTACCAATTCCGCCACCAGCGCGCGGCGCGCATTGTAGCCACGACGCCGAGGCTTGACATTTGCCGCGCTAAGATATATCGTCGAGATACATATGAATCAGACGGCAGTCACGCCGGTGCTACTCGGAATGCTCTCGCTCGGGCCCCGGTCGGGGTACGACATCAAGGCGATCGTCGACCGCTCGACGCGGTTCTTCTGGGCCGCGAGCTATGGCCAGATCTACCCGGAGCTGCGACGGTTGGAGAAGGAGGGGCTGATCGAGGGCGAGGACGCGCCGACCGGTGGGCGTAATCGCCGCGTCTACCGCCTGACGAAGGCCGGTCGGGAGGCACTGAGGGACTGGCTCTTCGGGTCGACGGTCACGATCGAGTACCGCGACGAGTCGCTCCTGCGGCTCTTCTTCGCGGACGCGCTCCCGCGCGAGGAGGCTCTCTTCCTACTGGAAGGCCGCAAGAAGGGGCACGAGGAGTACCTGAAGGTCCTGCGGGAGATCGAGGCGCGGCCGGGCGGCAAGGACCCGGAGTTCGTCGACCTCGTCCTCCGCTGGGGCATCGAATTCAACGAATGGGGTGCGCAATGGTGCGAGAAGCATCTGAAGCGTCTGCGGAGCGCGAAGGCGGCCTGACAGAACCGACTTTCCGGGGCGTCCTGCTCACGGGACTGCCCGGCTTCCTGCGCGAGGGCTTCCTCCCGGTCGGCGCGTTCTACGGCGGCCTGCGGCTGAGCGGGCTCGTCGCCGGGATCGCGGCCTCGACCGCGGTCTCGGTCCTGATCTACCTCTACGAGCGCCGCGCAGGTCGCGACGGGCTGCTCGTCCGTGTCTCGCTCGCCTTCGTGGCCCTCCAGACGGCGGTGGGTCTGGCCGCCAACAGCGCGACGGTCTATCTCGCCCAACCCGTCCTCGCGAACGCAGCCTGGGGCCTGGCGTTCTTCGTCTCGGTCGCGATCCGCCGGCCGCTCGCGGGTGCGCTCGCGTGCGCGTGGTACCCGTTCCCGCGCTGGTTCCGGCAGACCGAGCCGTTCAAGCGCGTGTACGGGATCCAGTCACTCGTCTGGGGCGCGTACTTCCTCATCCGAAGCGGCGTTCGCCTGGCCGTGCTGCTCAACGGCAGCCTGGAGAGCTTCCTCCTCACGGTGTTCCTGACCGGCGCGCCGATGATGTTCCTCCTGATCGCCTGGTCGATCCGCCACTCGATCCGCGGCCTCGCCGACGCCGACGTCGATCCGCCGGATTTGACTCCGTCCGGGAGGGGAGCTACCCTCGATGGCGAACATACGTTCGTCACACTCCCCGACCCAGGAGACGCGAATGCTGACCGGCCGACAGCAGGAGATCTGGAAGTTCCTCACGGACTACGTCGACGCGCATGGATATCCGCCGACGGTGCGTGAGATCGGCGAGGCCGTCGGTCTCGCTTCGCCGTCAACCGTTCACGCGCATCTGGCGAACCTCGAGCGCGCGGGGCTGATCAAGCGCGATCCGACCAAGCCGCGTGCGCTCGAGCTGCGCCGCGAGCCCAGGGCCGAGCCCGCGCGGGCGGCAGACGTGCACCGGCTCCCCCTGGTCGGCGAGATCGCCGCGGGCGGGCCGCTGCTGGCAGAGCAGAACGTCGAGGAGTACCTGGCGGTGCCCGAGCCGCTCGCGGGCGGCGGCGAGGAGTTCCTGCTTCGCGTCAAGGGCGACTCGATGGTGAACGCCGGGATCCTCGACGGAGACCTCGTCGTGGTCCGGCGTGAGCAGACCGCCCAGGACGGCGACATCGTGGTGGCGCTCGCCGGCGACGACGAGACTGCCGAGGACGCGACGGTCAAGCGCTTCTTCAGGGACGGTCGGCGCGTGCGCCTGCAGCCGGAGAATGACGAGCTCGAGCCGATCTTCACCGACCACGTCCAGATCCTCGGCAAGGTCACGGGGGTCTTTCGCTCGCTGTGACGGTGGAGCCGCTGAACCGCAGCCTCGAGCAGGAGCTCAATGCCCTGCTGCGCGGCGCGAGCCTGGAGTGCCTCGTGTGCGGCGAGTTCGTGCTGCACCTGCCGCAGGGCGGCATCTTCTGCCCGGAGTGCGGGAGCGGGCTCGACACAAACGTCGCCGCCGAGCCCGCCCGTCAGGACGTCAGCCGATCAGGTGGAAGATGAAGTCGTACTCCGTCCCACCTGCGCGCGACTTGAGCTCCATCGAGCCGCGCACGTTGGCGTAGGCGCCGGTACCGCCGGTGACGGCGACGACGCTGTCGTGCGTGTCGTAGAACGGCCCCTCGACGGAGATCTGTCCGTTCGCGAGGAGCGTCGTCCAGTTGCACTCCCAGGACTCGCCGACGATCAGCCGGACGCAATAGCCCTGATCGCTCCCGACCCTCGTCGAGTCGGTCTGGTCGAAAACGTCGTTCGAGAACGTGAGGATGTTGCCGACCGCGTCTCCGGGGCCGCCGCCCTGGTTCGAGATGGAATCGGTCGTCGCGTGCTCGATTACGTGTACGACCTTTCCGTGTCGCTTCTGCCCGTGCCCGTGGCCGTGGCCGGCGAGAGCGACGCTTGCCGCAAAAGCGCCTGCCGCGACGAGGCAGACGAGCGCAACGATGCGCTTCATGGCTCCTCCTCTCCCTGAGAAAGAGCGAGGCTACAATGTCCGTGCAGGCCGGGTGACCGCGGGCCTTCGGGCTCGAGGAAAGTCCGGACACCGAAGGGCAGGACGCTGGGGCGACCCAGGCGGCGAAAGCCGACGGAAAGTGGCACAGAAAGGAGACCGCCAGCGGCATATCTCCGGAGATGCCGACGGTAAGGGTGAAACGGTGGGGTAAGAGCCCACCAGCGTCGTGGCGACACGGCGGCTAGCCAAACCCCGTCCGGTGCAAGGCGAACAGGCTCCGTCGACGCAGCCCGCCGAGGAGCCGGGTAAGCCGCACAGAAGGATGGTCACCCTCGACAGAATCCGGCTTACAGGCCTGCTACAGCGAAGCCCCGCGAATGCGGGGCTTCGTCATTTTGGACCTCGTTGCAGCGCTGTGGCCTAGCGGCATACGATCCCGCCATGCTGCTGAGCGAGGTCGCCTACGCCCGGCCGGCGACGCTCGAGCAGGCCCTGGGGGTCCTGGCGGAGCACCCCGGAGCCCGCGCTCTTGCCGGCGGGCAGACGCTGGTCAACGTGATGAAGGCGCGCGCGGCCTCTCCGGACGTGCTCGTCGACCTGAGCGGCATCCCGGAGCTGAAGGGAATCGAGCTCGGCTCCGACGGCACGCTCGAGCTAGGGCCGATGACGACATACACCGAGCTGATTGGGTCCTCGGAAGCGCGGGCGCGGCCGATTCTCGGCGAGGTCTGCGCGCAGATTGCCGACGTGCAGGTGCGCAACCGCGGCACGATCGGCGGCAACGTCTGCGCGAGCGATCCGACGAACCACCTGCCCCCGGTGATGGTCGCGGTCGGCGCCGAGTTCAGGGTCAGCGGCACCGGCGGCGAGCGGACGGTGCCGGCGGAGGAGTTCTTCCTCGGCGTCTACATGACCGCCGCCGGGCCGGGCGAGCTCTTGACGAAGATCACGATCCCGCCTGGGCGGAGCGACGGCTTCGCGTCCGTCCCGATCGGCGTGGACGGCACCTGCATCGTGAACGCGGCCGCGTCGCTGAACGGCGGCGTCCGCGTCGTGCTGGGTTGCGTCGGGGCGACGCCGGTCGCTGTCGAGCCGGCATCGGCCGACGCCGAGGCCGTACGCGATGCCGTGCGCGATGCGGACCTGGATCCGCCTTCGGATGTGCACGCGTCGGCGGATTACCGGCGGCACCTCGCCGAGGTGGTCGCCGCGCGGGCGGTCGAGCGCGCCGGGAAGGGCAGCTGATGGACGTCGTCACCTCGCAAACGATCGGCGTCGAGGTGAACGGCACCACGTACGAGCGCGAGGTCGAGGCGCGGCGGCTGCTGATCCACCTCCTGCGGGACGATCTCGACCTGACCGGCTCTCACATCGGCTGCGACACGGGCAACTGCGGCGCGTGCAGCGTGATTCTCGACCGGACGCTCGTGAAGAGCTGCATGGTTCTCGCAATCCAGGCGGACGGCGCGTCGATCGAGACCGTCGAGGGCCTGGCGGGGGAGGAGCAGCTGACCCCACTCCAGCAGGCGTTCAGCGATCACCACGCGCTCCAATGCGGCTACTGCACTCCGGGAATGCTGATGAGCGCGACGGCGCTCCTGCGCGAGAACCCGAAGCCGTCGGACGAGGAGATTGCGAAGGCGATCCAGGGCAACATCTGCCGCTGCACCGGCTACTGGAACATCTTCGAGGCGATCAAGGCGGCGTCGGAATGACCGAGACGACCGTCACCGAGCCGATCGTCGTCGAGGAGCAGGAGACGAGGCCCAGGTACGCCGGCCAGAACGTGCCGCGCAAGGAGGACAAGCGGCTCGTCCAGGGTGAGGGTGTCTTCTTCGACGACGTCAAGCGGCACAACATGGGCTACGTCCACTTCGTCCGATCGCCGTACGCCCACGCGAAGATCCGTTCGGTCGACGTCTCGAAGGCGCTCGAGCACCCGGGCGTAATCGGGACGCTGACGGGGGACGAGGTCGCGCTGCTGACTGACCCGTTCTTCCAGATCTCCTCGCCTCCGGGCGCGCACCTGAAGGACTTCTGCCTCGGGGTCGGCAAGGCGCGCTTCGTCGGCGAGCCCGTCGCCGCGGTCGTCGCCAACACGCGGGAAACCGCCCGCGACGCCGCCGAGCTGGTCGAGGTCGACTACGAGCCGCTGCCGGCAGTCACGGACGCGCGCCGCGCCCTCGACGACGACGCTCAGATCCTCCACGACGATGCCGGCACGAACCTCACCTGGGAGGGCTTGTACGAGTGGGGCGACCTCGACGCGGCCTTCGCCGAGGCCGACCGGGTCGTGAAGATCTCGGAGCTCCACTTCCACCGCTTCAACTCGACCCCACTCGAGTGCAACGGCGCGCTCGTCGAATACAACCGCGGCACCGGCCAGTGGACGCTCATCACGAACAACCAGTTCCCGGGGTTCGCGGCGATCATGATGGGGCCGGCGATGCGGGTCGGCCTGGACAAGCTCCGCTTCGTCACCCAGGACATCGGCGGCGGCTTCGGTAACAAGATCACCTCGCACCCGCAGCTCGTCGCGTGCTGCCTGCTCGCCCGCAAGCTCAACCGGCCGGTCCAGTGGACCGAGTGGCGGACCGACTTCCACCTCTCGATGTCGCACGGCAACGAGCGCTGGTTCGAGGACACTGAGGTGGCCGTCAAGGAGGACGGCACGTTGCTCGGCTTCCGCACGACCGCGCTCGACGACGCGGGCGCCTGGCTGCGCTACGAGCCCCTCGGCGGCGTGATCTGGGCGCAAGTGACGCCCGGCATGTACCGCTGGCGCCACATCCGGCTCGACTTCAAGCAGGTCGTGACGAATAAGGCGCCGGTCTCGCCGAACCGCGGCTACTCACGCATGCAGCACCTCTGGTTTACGGAGCGGATCATCGACATCGTGGCGCACGAGCTCGGGCTCGACCCAGTCGAGGTGCGCAAGCGCAACTACATCCGCACGGACGAGATGCCGTACGAGACGCCGAACGGCTGCGTCTACGACTCCGGCGACTACGCGAAGCTGCTCGACACCGCGCTCGAGCTGATCGGCTACGACGAGCTCGATTCCCGCCGCGCGGACGCCGAGTCGCGAGGGAAGCTGCTCGGGCTCGGGATCGGCTCGACGCTCGACTCCGGCACCAACAACTTCGGCCAGTCGCGCTTGATCAACCCGGAGCTGCAGTTCTCGGGAAACAATGAGGTCGCGACGGTGAAGCTCGACATCTTCGGCGAGATCGTCGTCACCCTCGGCACCACGCCGCAGGGGCAGAGCCACGAGACCACGGCCGCACAGGTCGTGGCCGACATCCTCGGCTGCTCGATCGACGACGTGAACGTCCGGGCGGGCCACGACTCGTACTGGAACTCCCACGCCGGCTTCTCCGGCACGTATGCGAGCCAGTTCGCGGTGACCGGCCTGGGCGCGGTGAAGGGCGCGACCGACATGCTGGCCGAGCAGATGAAGAAGCTCGCCTGCGTCGTGCTCGGCTGCTCGCCGGAGGACATCGAGCTCGCCGAGGGCCAGGCGCGGATGAAGGAGAACCCCGAGGCCGCATTGCCGTTCATGGCGCTCGGCGCGATCATCAACGCGAACAACGCCGGCCTCCCCGAGGACCTCGACGTCACGCTCAACTGCCGCTACGTCTACCGGCCGCCGTTCCAGCCGCCGGACGTCGAGCGCAAGTACGGAAACCTGACGCTCACGTACGCGGCGCAGGTCCACGTCGCGGTCGTCGAGGTGGACCCGGAGACGGGCGTCTACGAGATCGTCGACTACGCGGCCGTGGACGACTGCGGCGTTCGAATCAATCCGCAGGTGGTCGAGGGCCAGGTGATGGGCGCGACGGCGCAGGCACTCGGCGCTGCCACGCACGAGACCTACACCTACGACGAGGACGGGAACCTGCTGACGCCCAACTTCTACGACTACCACGTGCCCCACGCGCTCGACATGCCGCCGCTCAAGACGGGCTCCGTCGAGAGCGCCTCGCCGTTCACGTCGATGGGCACGAAGGGCATGGGCGAGGGCGGCGGAGCCGGCATCCACGCGGTCTGCGCGGCGCTCCAGGACGCGCTGCGCCCGCGCGGCAACCCGATCGTCTTCGACAGCTGCAACCCGTACCACAGCGTCTGGGAGCTCCTCTCCGATCCCGAGTCGTCACGGCAGCGCGTGACGGTGGAGTCCCGGTGAAGGTCGCGGGCGAGCGCTCGTTCGAGGCGAGCCGAGAGGCCGTCTGGCGGGTCCTCAACGACCCTGCCGCGATGGCCGCGACCATGCCGGGAGTCGAGAGCTTCGACGTGCAGGATGACCGGCACTGGCGTGCCAATGTCAAGATCCCGCTGGGCCTCGGGGCGCTCGGCATGACGATGAACATGGAGAAGACGGAGGAGCGGGAACCCGAGTTCGCGCGCCTGGCGATCAAGGGCAACGGCGTCGGCGCGATCCTGAGCATGATCACCGCCTTCAACCTGAGCGAGGCCGGCAACGGCACGGCGATGGCATGGGAGGCCGAAGTGCGGATTGCTGGGCCGGTGGGCTCGATGGGCCAGCGCGTGCTCCAGCCGATCGTCAACCAGCAGGTGCAACACGTCCTCTCGGCGCTCGACGAGCAGGTGCGGCAGGCGGCCGACCCGTCTGCGACGGACACCGGCGACCTGGACGACTACGGTGAGCCGGCCGAGAGCTCGCCCGAGCCGGAGCCCGAGACCGGCACGAGCGGCGCCGACGAGGGAGTCAGCCCGCTCGCACCTGAGACGTACGAGCCGGAGCCCGAGGGCCCCACCACCTCGACCGAGGATTAGGCCATTGCCCCCGCCCTTCCGGATCGGGGTCATGCAGCTGACCATGGAGCCGCTCGACGAGATGGTGGCCTCGGCCCGCGCGATGGACGAGGCCGGCCTGGACACGATCTGGCTCGCCGAGGCTTACCCGTGGTGGCGCAAGCACGGGATGGAGTCGCGCTCGTCGACCGTCGCGTCGGCGGTGATCGCGCGCGAGACCGAGCGCCTGACGATCGGCTGGGGGATCATCTCGCCGTTCACGCGGCATCCGGTGCAGGTCGCAATGGATGCGCGCGTGGTCGAAGAGGCGGCCGGACCGGGCCGGTTCATCCTCGGCTTCGGGACCTCGAAGATCTTCCTCAACAACGCGGTCATGCAGACCAACAAGACGCTCGGCCCGATGCGCGACGCAGTCGAGATCGTGCGCGGCGTGCTGCGCGGCGAGCCCTTCGAATACCAGGGCTCGGCATGGAGCGCGTCGGTGCCGGCGCTTGCGCCCGAGGCCGACACGCCACGCGAGGTTCCGCCCGTCTACGTCGCCGCGACCGCGCCGAGGATGCAGGCGTTGGCCGGGGAGATCGGCGACGGGTGCTTGACGCCGTCGATCACGACGCCTGCGTTCGTGAAGTACACACGTGAGAATGTCGGCACCGACATCGACATCGGCTGCACGATCGTCGCCTCGATCCACGAGTCCGATCGTGACGCCGGCCGGGAGGGCGCGCGCGAGATCGCCGGCATGTACCTCGCAAACAAGGTGCAGAACATCCAGGGCGCGGCCGACACGCTGCTCGAGCTCGCCGGGATCACGCAGGAGGAGATCCGGCCCGTTGCCGAGGCGATGGAGCGCGGCGGCCGGCTCGCGGCCAAGGCCGAGGTGAGCGACGCGCTGCTGGACAAGTGCAAGCCGATCGCGGGCACTCCCGACGATTGCATCGCCGCGATCGAGGAGTACCGCGAGGCCGGCTGCACGCACGTCATGCTGGAGCTCTGGGGCGACCGGCGGCAGGAGCAGATCAGGCTCTTCGGCGAGCGCGTCCTGCCGCACGTCCGATGATCGACCGCGACCGGCTCGTCGACCTGGCACTGCGGCTCGTCTCGACGCCCTCGTTCACCGGCTCCGAGGAGGAGGCGGCGCGGCTGATGGAGGCCGAGCTGGAGTCGTCCGGGCTCCAGACCCAGTGGCAGCAGGTGGAGGACAGGCGTGCGAACGTGCTCGGCACCTGGGCCGGAGCCGGAGGCGGGCCGACGCTCATGTTCAACGGTCACCTGGACACGTCCTACTCGGGGCGCGAGCCGTGGCTGGCGGGGATTCCGGGGTTCCGGCCGGAGGGGTTCGAGCGCGATGGGCGCATCTACGGGCTCGGGATCTCGAACATGAAGGGCGCGCTTGCTTGCTATGCCGAGGCGGTGCGGGCGCTGCAGGATCAGGGCGTCCGGCTGCAAGGCGATGTGCTGATTGCGGCGGTCTGCGGAGAGATCGAGAAGACCCAGCAGGGGGACGCGCAGGGGGCGGAGTTCCGCGGCTACGCGGCCGGCTCGCGGTACCTGGTTGGGCACGGCGGCGCTGCGGACATGTGCATCCTCGGCGAGCCCACCGAGAACAAGCTGGTGCTCGCTCACTTCGGCTCTCTGTGGCTTCGGCTCTCGACGCACGGGCCGTTCGTGCACACCGCGTTCAGCGAGGGGCGGCGTGAAGAGAACTCGATCCTGCGAATGCGCCCGGTGCTCGACGCGGTGCTCGAGTGGCTGCCGCGGTGGGAGGAGCAAATGGGCTACGGCGACGTCCGCGGAGTGGCGAACGTGGGCGGGATCGAAGGCGGCTTCGGCTGGCGCGCCTCGCGGACGCCGCACCGGACCGACCTGTTCCTCGACCTGCGCGTGCCGCCGAACGTGCCGATGGCGGACGCCCGGCGGGAGGCGCTCGAGTTCGTGCGCTCGCTGTACGGGGTCGAGGCCGAGGTCTACGTGACCGCTCCGGGGGCGGAGGTCGAGGAGGGCCATCCGCTGGTCGCGGCCGTGGCGGAGGCACACGCGGAGGTGTTCGGCGCTGCCCCCGAGCGCGACGTCACACGCTGGTTCTCGGATGCCTCGGTGCTGTCCCGCTACGGGATCGCGACGGTCAACTACGGGACGTCGAGCGGGCTGCCGGATGCGGAGCTGGGTGAGAACCTCTCGATCGACGGGCTCGTCAAGACAGCCGAGGTGTATGCGCGCGCCGCGATGGGTCTGTGCGGGGTCGCGTGACTCCGCCGGACAGAAACGCCGAAGAAGTCGTCGCGTGGCTACGGGAGCGCGCGTGAAGCTCGTCACGTTCGACGACGGCAAGGTCGGCCGGTTCTCCGAGGACGAGGTCGTGCACGAGTGGGACGTGCCGTCGATGCGGGCGGTGTTCGAGGCCGACGCAGCACCGCGGGTTGTAGCGGAGCACCAACTGAAGGACGTGAAGCTACGTGCGCCGATCGTCCCGAAGAAGTTCTTCCACACGGCGGGGAACTTCCGCGAGCACGAGGAGGAGTCGAAGAACGTCGAGTGGTCGCACGAGATCGCGCCGTGGATCGTCTTCTTCCAGAACGTCGACGCGATCGTCGGGCCGGACGAGCCGGTGGTGTACCCGGAGCACCTGACTGCGGAGCTCGACTACGAGCTCGAGCTCGCGGTCGTGATCAGCAAGGCGGGGAAGTGGTTCTCGCCCGAGGAAGCGGCCGATTACATCGGCGGCTACGTGATCTTCAACGACGTCACGGCGCGGGACATCCAGCGGCGCGAGATGCGTTCGGGCGTCTTCTCGTTCTGCAAGGCGATCGACACGTTCTGCCCGCTGGGGCCGTGGATCGTCACTCCTGACGAGATTCCCGACCCGCACGACCTGGCGATGGAGCTGCGCGTGAACGGCGAGGCGCGGCAGGTGTCCCACTCGAAGAACATGTCCGTGACGATCCCGGAGATCCTCAGCCACTACTCGCCGCTCGGCTACTCGGCCGGCGATGTGGTCTCGACCGGGACGGTGAGCGGCGTGGCCGGGTTTAGCGACGACCCGGCGTCGCTGTACCTGAAGCCCGGGGACGTGATGGAGGCCGAGATCGAGCGGATCGGCGTCCTGCGCAACCCGGTGATCTCCTGGCAGGAGGCCCACGGCTGACCTGGCCGCGCGACGACGCCAAGCTCGACCGCGTTCGCGCGCTGATGGCCGATGAGGGGCTTGACGCGCTCGTCGTCCGCGCCCCCGACAACGTCCTCTACCTGACCAACTTCTGGGGGATGAAGGGCTACGAGGCGGTCGTCTTCCCGCGCGAGGGCGAGGCGACGCTGATCTGTCTCGAGGCCTCGGAAGAGGACGCCGCGCGTACGTCCTGGACGGCCCAGGTCAGCTTCCTAGGCGGTTACGTCCCCGACGACGCGCGTCCACCGCTGGCGCGGACGATCGAGCTCGCCGCCGAAGCCGCGCGCGAGCACGGCGCGATCGGTCTCGAGCTCTCGCTCGGAACCCAGGCCTCCGACCGGATGGTCGGCGAGCCCACGACCTTCACGCACGACTGGTTCCACTCCTTCGGCATGCAGGTCGCCGACGCAACGCCGCTCCTCGCCGCAGCCCGCGCCGTCAAGACCGAGCAGGAGCTCGAGCGGATGCGCCTCGCCAACGAGATTGCGGCCGCCGCGATGGAGCACTGCCGCGAGCAGCTCCGCCCGGGCATGAAGGAGTCGGAGGCCGGTGCGCTCTGGAACGGCTTCGTCCATGGCGAGGGCACGGGGTGGCAGGGCCGGGTCGAGCTGGCGCTCGGCTTCTCGCTCGTCTGGTCGGGTCCTGGCATCAAGACGTTCACAGCGACCGGCGACCTGCCCGTGCAGGAGGACGAGCCGACGCTGTTCGAGATCTGGGTCTGCGCCGACGGCTACTGGTGCGATCACACGAAGAACCTCTGTCCGGGTGAGCTCCGCGCGGAGTACGCCGAGCTGGAGAACGCCCTGCTCGCGGTGTACGAGCGGGCGCTCGAGCACTGCCGGCCGGGAGCGAGCCTCGCGGAGCTCGATCGGTCCGTCCGTGAGGGCATTGCCGAGGCCGGCTACCCCGGTCAGCCGAGCCACCCCATCGCCCACGGCGTCGGCGCCCGCGCGCACGAGCCGCCCTATGCACACCAGGCCGGCGGCGGGACGGTCGAAGAGGGGATGGTGCTCGCCGTCGAGCCCGGGATCTACTGGGAGGGCGGCGGCGGCCTGCGGGTCGAGGACAACTTCTTCGTCACCGCAAATGGGGTCGAAAAACTCTCGCCGTTCCCGGACGGAGTGGTGTGCGGATGATCTGGACAGGCCGGTTGAACGATCCCTACCGGCTCGACGGGAAGGTCGGGCTCTACGACACGACCCTGCGGGACGGCGAGCAGACCGTCGGGGTCGTGCTCGACCCCGAGCAGAAGCTGGAGATCGCTCGCCTGCTGGACGGGCTCAGGATCGACCGGATCGAGGCCGGGTTCCCGCGCGTCTCGCAGGACGACTGGGACGCGGTGCGGCTCATCTCGGATGCCGGCCTCAGCGCCGAGATCTGGGGCTTCTCGCGTGCGGTGCCGGCTGACCTCGAGGCCCTGGTCGAGCTCGGCGTCCCAGCGTCCGTGATCGAGTCGCCCATCTCGGACCTGAAGCTGGAGGCGCTCGGGGTCTCGCGCGAGAAGATGCTCGACCGCATCACCGGAGCGATGCGCTTCGCGGCCGAGCACGGGATCCACTCCGCGTTCTTCGGGGTCGACTCGACACGTGCGCAGCCCGACTTCTACGAGCAGGTCTACAAGAGCGCGGTCGAAGCCGGCGCGAAGGAGGTGGCCGTCGTCGACACCCTCGGGATCGCCTCACCGGAGGCGGTCGCGGAACTGGTCGGCCGCACGGTCGAATGGATCGGTCCGGACGTGCCGGTCCACTTCCACGGCCACAACGACTTCGGGCTGGCGACGGCCTCTGCAGTCGCCGCGGTGCGGGCCGGCGCGAGCTGGGTCCACGGCACGATCAACGGCATGGGCGAGCGGGCCGGCAACGCCAACCTCGCCGAGGTGGCGCTCGCGCTGGGAGCCCTCTACGGCGTCGAGTCGAACCTCCGGCTCGACCGGGTGCGCGAGGTCTCCGAGCGCGTGCGCGAGCTCTCCGGCTACGAGCTGGAGCCGTGGAAGCCGGTCACCGGCGAGACGCTCTTCCGCCGCGAGAGCGGCGCCGTCGCGAGCCAGTTCCACGATCCGCCGTCGATCGAGCCGTACTCGTCCGACCTGGTCGCCGCCGAGCGCAGGATCGTGCTCGGCAAGAAGAGCGGCCTCGACTCGATCCGGATCAAGGCGGAGGAACTCGGGCTCGACGTCGCGGAGGAGCGGCGGGCCGAGCTGCTAGCTCAGGTCAAGGCGCTCGGCGCCGGCAAGCGCGGGCTGGTGACCGACGAGGAATTTCGTGAGCTCGCCGGGAGCTGAGCGCGACGCGATCGTCATCGGGAGCGGGATCAACTCGCTCGCGTGCGCGGCCCTGCTCTCTCGTGCCGGCTGGAGCGTGCTGGTGCTCGAGCGCGAGCAGGAGCTCGGCGGCGCGGTTCGCACGGCCGAGCTGACCGAGCCGGGCTACCTGCACGACGTCTTCAGCGCCTGGCACCCGCTCTGGGTCGGCGGCGCCGCGCACGCCGAGCTCGGAGCCGAGCTGGCCGAGCGCGGGCTGGAGTACCTGAACACCGACCTGCCGACTGCGACGCTCTTCCCGGACGGCGAGGCCGCATTCCTCCTCCGCTCGACCGAGTCGAACGAGGCTGAGCTGGGGCCGGAATGGCGCGGCGTGGTCGAATCGTTCGTCCCCAACGCGGACCTCGCTTTCGGCGTGCTCGGGACCGAGCTCTGGTCTCGCGACGGGCTCGGGCTGGCGCTGCGCGCCTACCGGCGGCTCGGCGCGCGCGGTCTGGCCGAGTTCGCCGGGACCATGCTCGCCTCCAGCCGCGACTGGCTGACCTCGACGCTCGCCTCCGAGCGGGCGCACGGGTTGCTCGCGCCGTGGGTGCTGCACACCGGCCTCGGGCCGGACGCCGCCGGCTCGGGCTTCATGACGCACGTGATCGGGTTCGCCGTCCAGGAGGGAGGGATGCCGATTCCGCGCCGCGGAGGCGCACGGCTCGTCGACGCGCTCGTGCGCCTGATCGAAGACCACGGCGGGTCGTGCGAGACGGCACGGGACGTCGAGCGCGTCCTCGTCGAGGATGGCCGCGCGCGAGGCGTGCGCGTCACCGACGGCGAGGAGCTTCGTGCCCACCGTGCGGTCATCGCCAACGTGACGCCGACCCAGCTCTACGGGCGGCTGCTCGAGGACCACGACGGGCTCGGTCGGCGCTTCCGCTACGGCCGCGCGGAGATGCAGATCCACTTCGCGCTCTCCGAGCCGCCTCGCTGGGACGGCGACGAGCGGCTGGGCCGGACTGCGATCGTGCACCTCACGCCCGGGCTCGACGGCGTTTCGCGCGCGGTCAACGAAGCCGAGCGCGGCCTGCTGCCCGCAGAGGCGACGATCGTTGTCGGTCAGCCGTTGACGATCGACCCGAGCCGGGCGCCGGTGGGGGCGGGCCTGCTCTGGATCCAGTTGCAGGAGCTGCCCTGGCATGTGAAGGGCGACGCCGCCGGCGAGCTCGACCCGGGCACGGGCACCTGGACCGAGGAGTTGCGCGAGCGCTATGCCGACCGAATCCAGGCACGAATCGCGCGCCAGGTCCCGAACCTGGAGTTGGCGATCCGCAAGCGCGTGACGCTCTCTCCGGCCGACCTACAGGCCGCGAACGTCAACCTGCACCACGGCGACCCGTACTCCGGCTCGCTCGCACTCGACCAGAATCTGCTCTGGCGGCCGCTCCCAGCACGCCCGGGTCATGCGACCCCGGTCAAGGGCCTCTGGCAGATCGGCGCCAGCACGCATCCCGGCCCCGGCCTCGGCGCGGGCTCGGGAACGCTCGTCGCCAAGCGCCTGCTGCGCAAGGGCCTACTCCGGTGAGGCTCTCGATCTCACAGATCACGACCATGACGCAGTCGTTCGCCGACGACCTCGACGCCTACCGCGAGGCGGGCGCCGACGGCGTGGGGATCTGGGAGATGAAGCTCGAGGACGACTCGCGCGAGCGCTTCCGCGCAAGCGGGCTCGAGGCCGCGACCGCCGTTCCGGCGGTGCCCTCGATCCTGCCGCTGCCGCTGCTGAAGGGCCCGGTGGATCCTGCCGAACGCGTCGAGGCGATGCGCGCCGGCATCCGGCGGCTGGCGCCGTTCGAGCCGCCGTGCATCCTCTTCCTGACCGGCCCCGGCCCCGGCCACGAGCGCGAGACGATCCTTGAGGGCATCCGAGCGATCGCGGACGAGGGCCGTGCGCAGGGCGTGCCGGTGGCCCTCGAGCCGATTCAGCGCGAGTTCGCCGGCTTCTGGACGATCGTCAGTTCGCTCGACGAGGCGGCGGCGCTGGTCGACGAGGCGGACGCCGACTGCGGCCTGCAGTACGACAGCTGGCACCTCTGGCGCGAGCCGCTCGAGCAGGTCGAGCGGCACCGCTCCCGGATCCGCGGAGTCCACCTCGCCGACTGGCGAGAGCCGACCCGCAAGACGAACGACCGCGTCCTGCCCGGCGACGGCGCGATCGATTTCGGCCCGATCCTGGACGCGCTGCGCTGGGAGGGCCTCTACGACCTGGAGATCTTCTCCGACCCGGAGCTTCCCGGCTCGCTCTGGGCCGCCGATCCGCGCGAGCTCGCGGCTCGGGGGATCGAGTCCCTGCGGAGGACGGTATCGAGCGTGTCTGCGTAATCGGGGCCGGCGTGATCGGCAGCCTCTTCGCGGGGCACCTCGGCCGCGTCGCCGAGGTCTCGGTGCTCACCCGCCGCGAGGAACATGCCCGCGCCTTGAACGAGCACGGCCTCACCGTGTCGGGCCGGC
Organism: Actinomycetota bacterium; assembly: GCA_005883335.1. Classification (GTDB taxonomy): domain Bacteria; phylum Actinomycetota; class Thermoleophilia; order Gaiellales; family Gaiellaceae; genus AC-32. The sequence goes on along the minus strand of VAXM01000033.1, from coordinate 7,724 downwards.
ACGACTTCGTCACCCCCGTCCGCGCGGCCGCCGACCCTGCCGAGCTGCCCGAGCCCGAGCTGGCGATCGTCGCGACCAAGACGACGGAGCTCGAGGCCGCCGCCGGAAGGCTCGAGGGCGTCTGGCCGGGCGCCGCCGTGATGACCGTCCAGAACGGGCTCGGCGCGGAAGCCGTCTTTCCGGGCCGCCGGGTGATCTCGGCGGTCACCTTCATGAGCGGCACGCGCCACTCCGACGCCCACGTCGAATACATCCTCGACACCGAGACCTGGCTCGGGCCGTCCGGCGACACTCCTTTCGAGCTGGTCGAGGAGGTCGCCGGGCTGATCGTCGCTTCCGGCCTGAAGGCGCGCGCGTTCGACGACCTGCGGCCCGCGCAGTGGTCGAAGCTGATCTTCAACGCGACCGTCAACGCCGTGGCAGCGCTCTCCGGACTGCCGCACGACCACCACTTCGCCGAGCGCGAGCGCCTGGGCGACCTTGGCAACCTGGTCTTCGACCTGGTCGAGGAAGGCAAGCGAGTCGCGAGCGCCGCAGGGGTCGACCTGCATGAGGACCCCTGGGAGATGAACGTCCTCGCGACGCAGCGCGGCAGCCGCCACTACCCGTCGATGCTGGAAGACGTCGAGGCGCGGCGGCCGACCGAGATCGAGCACATTACGGGCGCGCTCGTGCGCGAGGCCGCCAGGGTCGGCGTCCCGGTGCCCTTGCACGCGGCGCTCTACAGCCTGGTGAAGGGCCGCGAGGCCTCGTGGGAACCCGATTGACCGTGCGGTGCGTAGGCACTTGAATAGGCTTTCGCGACCGCGTTCCCGACAGGAGGAGGGTGCAGTGAGACGTGCGACGAGGTGGGGCATCCTGGCGGCGGCGCTGGCGGCCGTCGGGGCAATCGCCGCTCTCGCCGGCACCACGGGGAGCCACGCGGCTCCTGCGGCGAAGAAGACGGTCATCATCGGCTGGGCCTTCGACCAAGCGGGCCAGATGGCCCCGTTCGACAACCCGGCGCTCGCGGCGGCCAAGATCCGCATCAAGCAGATCAACGCCAAGGGCAAGTACAGGTTCGTGATCAATACCTGCGACACGCAGAACAACGACGCCGCCAAGGCCAAAGCCTGCGCGCTCAGCCTGCTCGGCCAGGGAGCCAAGATCATCTTCACGACCTGCGACGTCGACTACGCGACGCCGGTCGTGCAGGAGACGATCAACCGCGGCAAGCTCGCCATCGCGCCCTGCATCGGCACCGACCAGATGGGGCCGAGGCGCTTCGGCAAGAAGGGGAAGCTCGCCTTCAGCTTCGGCAATGTCGCCCAAGACGAGGGCTCGGCGATGGCGGAGTACGCCTACAGCCGCGGCTGGAAGACGGCCGGCCTCGCGACGAACACGCGGCTCGTCTACTTCAAGAACGTCGTGCAGGCGTTCGACATCCGCTTCCGGCAGCTTGGCGGCAAGATCGTCGACCGCGAGAGCTACGCGACGGGCCAGAACAACGTCCAGTCGGCGGTGACGCGGCTGAACTCGCACAAGGCCGCCGTCTACGTCACGTCGACCGCGTTCGGCGAGCTGCCCGCGTTCGTCTCCGGGATGCGCTCGCTGCACAACAACACGCCGATCCTCAACTCGTGGGCGGGCGACGGCACCTACTGGGACACGCAGAACCCGAAGGTGACGAACTACTACTGCGTCACGTTTGCCTCGGTGTTCGGCGACGACCCGAGCGCGGCCGTGCGCAAGATGATCGCCTCGCTCACGGCCGCGGGCTCGCCTCCGGGCACCGGCGGCTTCCTCGGCGGGGCCGATGCGATCGACGGCGTCTACACGGCGATCAAGCGGGCACACGGCTCGCTCAAGGGCGCTGTGCTCGCGGCTCAGCTGGAGCACTTCAACCACGTGGCCGTGCTCGGCAGCAAGGTCAGCTTCTCCAAGAAGTGGCACACCGTGTTCGGCCGGCAGTACCGCGTGATCAAGACCCAGGCCAACAAGGCGAAGCGCGTGGGCCTCGTGACGGCGAAGGTCCTTCCGAAGATCCACTGAGCGCGGTCGGCGAAGCTGCGAGGAGGCCCGGAGACAACCTCCGGGCCTCCTCCGTCTCGCGGTCGTTCGAGGGCGTCCAGGCTCTGCGCGAGGTCACGCTGGAGCTGCGCCGCCGCGAGGTCGTCGGCCTGATCGGCCCGAACGGCGCCGGCAAGTCAACGCTCGTGAACGTGCTCAGCGGTTTCGACCGGCCGGACGAGGGCACGGTCGAGCTCGAGGGGCGTGAGATCACCGGCTGGAGCCCGCAGCGCCGGGCGCGGGCCGGGCTCGCGCGAACCTTCCAGCACAGCCGCTCGTTCGGCGGGCTCTCGGTGCGCGAGAACGTCGAGGTGGCGGCGCTCGGGGCGGGGGCCGGCCCGCGGGAGGCGCGGCGCCGCGCCGACCGGCTGCTCGGGCCCCTGGAGCTGGCCGACCTGGCCGGCAGGCGTGCCGATGGGCTATCACACGGAGACGAGCGTCGTCTCGGCGTCGCACGTGTTCTCGCAACCGACCCGGCGTTCGTGCTGATGGACGAACCGGCAGCCGGCCTGCCCGACGCCGAGATGCCGGAGTTCGCCGACGTCGTCCGGTCGCTGATCGACGAGCACGACGCAGGGCTGCTGCTGATCGATCACAACATCGCCCTCGTGATGGGCGTCTGCGACCGCATCCACGTGCTCGACCAGGGCCGCACGCTGGCGGCTGGGACACCGCAGGAGATCCGGCGCAACCTCGACGTCGCGGCCGCTTACCTCGGGGAGACGGCCGTCCGCGAACCCGGTGGCTGAACCGGCGGTCGAGCTCGAGAGCGTGGAGGTTCGCTACGGCGCGGTCGCCGCGGTGCGCGGCCTGAGCCTGCGCGTGGGCGAGGGCGAGATCGTCGGACTGATCGGCCCGAACGGCGCCGGCAAGTCGACGACCCTGAACGCGATCATGGGCGTCGTTCATCCGCACGCGGGCGACATCCGGCTGCGCGGCAGCTCGATCCGGAAGCGGTCGCCCGAGTCGATCGCCCGCCGGGGGCTCGCCCTCGTCCCGGAGGGCCGGCGGATCTTTGCCGAGTTCACCGTAGAGGAGAACCTGCGGCTCGGCCTGGCGTCGGGGAGGAAGCGCAACGGCGGCAACCCGCTTGACCGGGCCTACGAGCTCTTCCCCGTGCTGCGGGACTTCCGCCGGCGGCCCGCCGGGGCGCTCTCGGGCGGCCAGCAGCAGCAGCTCGCGATCGGCCGTGCGCTCGTCTCCGAGCCGGAGGTGCTGCTGCTGGACGAGCCGTCGCTGGGCCTGGCGCCGCTGGCGGTTGAGAGCGTCTTCGAGGCGCTGCGCGGGATCCGCGAGCACGGGGTCACGATCCTCCTGGTCGAACAGCGGGCGCTGCACGCGGTCGCGCTGGCCGACCGCACCCACGTCCTGGTCGGTGGCGAGCTGCGATTGACGCTGAACCGGACAGACGCGGGCGACACCGACAAGATCGTCTCGGCCTACCTCTCGTCGTGATCCTCGGCGTCCTCGACTTCCAGACGCTGACCGACGCGGTCGGGCTGGGCGCGATCTACGCGCTGATGGCGGTCGGGATCGGGCTCGTGTTCGGGGTGCTGCGGCTCGTCAACTTCGCCTACGGCCAGCTGGTGATGGCCGGCGCCTACACGCTGGCCTACACGTCCGCCTGGCCGCTGGCGGCAAGCATCCTGGCCTGCTTCGGCGTCGTCGTCGGACTGGCCCTTGCGATGGAGACCGCGGTCTTCCGCCCCCTGCGGGGGCAGTCGCCGGCCGTGATGCTCGTGACCACGTTCGCGATCAGCTTCCTGCTCCAGGCGATCGCCCTGATCCTCGACCTGCGCAACGGCCAGCTGGGCGAGGTCGCGGCCTCCCTGACCACGCTCGCGCAGCCGATCTCGATCGCCGGCGCCCAGGTCCGTGAGATCACGCTCGTCGAGCTCGGCGTCGCGATCGGTGCGCTCTTGCTGCTTGCACTGCTGCTCCTGCGCACGACCATCGGCCTGCACACGCGCGCGGCCGCGAGCGACTTCCGCACCGCGCGGCTGCTCGGCGTGCGGGCCAACCGCGTGATCCCCGCCTCCGTGGCGCTCTCTGGCCTGATCGCCGCGGCGGTCGCGGTGATGATGACCGTCCAGGCGCCGCTCGTGACCCCGGACTTCGCCCTGCGCGAAACGATCGTCGTCCTGGTCGGCGTGGTCGTCGGCGGCATCGACCGGCTCTGGACGGCGACGCTCGGCGGCTTCGCCATCGGCTTCGTCTCCGGCCTGATCAACGGGCTGCTGCCGACCGACAAGACGGTCTACCTGCCCTCGGCCGTCTTCGCGCTCGTGATCCTCGTCCTGCTCCTCCGGCCGGAGGGCCTGTTCGCCTGGGGGCGGCGCGCGGCCGTCCCGGACCGCGTGTGAGACGCGCGCTCGACGCCCTCGTCCAGCTCGGCGTCCCGGCGCTGCTCGTCGTTGCGGTCGGGCTGGTCGCGACAACCGTCTCGGCGTCGAACAAGGTCTACTTCGAGAACGCGCTCGTCTCGGTCGCGGTCGTGGTCGCGATCTACGTCTTCGTCGGCAACTCGGGCGTGCTCTCGTTCGGCCAGATCAGCTTCGTCGCGGTCGGCGCCTTCGCGGCCGGAGTGATGACGGTGCCGCTCGAGTCGAAGCAGGGCGTCCTCAGCACGCTCTTCCCGCTCCTCCGCGACCACACGATCGGCAACGTGCCGTCGCTCCTCCTCGGCGCGGGCCTCGGCGGGCTCTTCGCATTCGTCGTCGGCCTGCCCCTGATGCGGCTGAACGGCCTCGCCGCGGGAATCGCGACCTTCGCCGTGCTCGAGATCACACACAATGTGTTGCAGCAGTGGACCAAGATCGGGCCGGGGGCGACGACCCTTTCCCTGGTGCCCGAGACGACCGGGCCGCTGCAAGGCACCGTCGGCGCGCTCGTCGTCATCGCGGTCGCGTTCGCCTACCAGCGCAGCAGGCTCGGGCGACAGCTGCGCGCATCCCGCGAGGACTCGGCTGCCGCGGCCGGCGTCGGCGTGCACGTCCACGTCCAGCGGCTCTGGGCCTTCACGCTCTCGGGCGCGCTGGCCGGGTTCGCCGGCGCGTTGCTCGTCCATCAGCTCGGCTCGATCACGACCGAGCAGGTCTACCTCGAGGTGACCTTTCTCACGCTGGCGATGCTCGTCATCGGCGGCCTGACGAGCCTCTGGGGAGCCGTCGTCGGCGCGCTCGCCGTGAGCGGGCTCGACTCGTTCCTCAGCCAGGCTGAGCAGGGCGTGCATGTCCTCGGCCTCAAGCTCGACCTCCCGTCCGGGACGCGCCTCGTCTTTCTGGCCGCAATCATGGCGGTCGTGTTGATCCTTCGGCCCTCGGGACTCACAGGCGGGCGCGAGGCCAGGCTGCCCTGGCCGTGGAGGCGCGGGTGAAGGTCTGCGTCGTCGGCTGCGGGGCGGTGGGCTCGCTGTTCGCGGCGAACCTCGCGCAGTTGGACGACGTCGAGGTCTGGGCGTACGACCTCTCGCGAGAACACGTCGACGCCATCAACGCCGCCGGGCTGCGGCTCTCGGGAGCCGGGGAGGTCGTCGGGCGGGTACGCGCGACGAGCAACGCGGCCGAGCTGCCCGCTTGCGCGTTCGGCATCGTCGCGACCAAGGCGATGCACACCGAGGCGGCGATCCGCGCAACCGCCCAGGTGTTCGCCGACGGCGCGGTCTGCTCGGTGCAGAACGGCCTCGGCAACGAGGAGACGCTCGCGGCCCATGCGCCGCGCGTGATCCGCGGGACGACGTTCCCGGCCGGCCGCATCGTCGAGCCGGGGCACGTGCAGTGGGACGTCAAGGGCGACACGACGATCGGGCCGTTCGAGCCGAGCCCCGCGTCGCGGGAGGAGATCGAGCGGCTCGCCGACGCATGCACGAGGGCCGGGCTGCCGACGGCCGCGGTGGACGACGCGCGCGGGCCGCAGTGGCGGAAGGTGATCTTCAACGCTGCCACGAACCCGGTCGGCGCCCTGACGGGCCTGACGCACGGGCGCGTCTGCGAGATCCCGGCGCTCCGGCGGCTCGTGTCGGGCCTCGTCGACGAAGGCAAGGCCGTCGCGCAGGCGCAGGGAATCGCGCTCGACGCCGACCCCGAGGAGTTGATCGACCTCGCCGCCCGGCCGGACGTGGCTTACGACCACAAGGCGAGCATGCTGCAGGACGTCGAGGCGCGACGGGAGACCGAGATCGAGTACCTCAACGGCGGCATCGCCCGTTTCGGGCGCGAGCACGGGGTGCCGACGCCGCTGAACGAGGCGATACTCGCGCTGGTGAAGGGGCTGGAGCGGTCGTGGGCGTGAGCCCGGGCGAGATCGAGCGGCGCTATGCCAACGTGCGCGCGGCGCTGGAGCGCGACGGCCTCGACGCCGCGCTCGTCTGCGGCAGCGAGTACACGGGCTTCGAGGGGGCGGTCACGTACCTCTCCGGCTTCCAGATCGTGCACCGTTACGCGTACGTGCTGCTGCCGCGGGAGGGCGAGCCGGCGATCGTGTTCCCGAGCGAGGCCCGCTACGTCGGCGAGCACGGCACGTCGTGGATCGAGGAGCAGGTGTTCGAAGGCCGGCCGGGGGACTGGCTCGCCGACCGGCTCCGAGGCCGGCGCGTCGGCGTCTACGGGCTTGACTACGTGATGCCGCCGCGCGACTACGCGGCGCTCGTGTTGGCCTGCGAGCTCGTCGGCTGGGACATCGAGTTCGATCACGCGCGCGCGGTCAAGAGCGACGAGGAGCTCGACTCGGTGCGCGAGTCGGTGCGGATCAACACCGATGGCTTTCACGCGTTCCTCGCGGCGTACGCGCCCGGGCGCTGCGCGGCCGAGGTGCTCGCGCCGGCGGAGGAGCTGTTCGTCGCGCGCGGCTGCGGGCGGCTGACGATGAACATGGTGCTGGTCGGGGCCGAGTTCGCGATCGCCCGGTCGGACACGATGCTCGAGGAGTTCTGCATCCCGTCGCTGGAGATCGCCGGCCCGGGCGGGCACTGGGTCGAGGTCTCGCGTGCGATCGGCACGCCGAACGACGAAGTGCGGCGGATCAACGAGGCGTACGACGAGTACTTCGAGGTCGCGAGGACGGCACTCCGCCCGGGCGCGACGGCGCACGACGCCCACCGCGCCGTCTCAAAGGGCTTCGTCGAGCGCGGCTACAGGCTCGGCCATGTGACGGGCCATTCGATCGGAATGACGATGATCGAGTTCCCGAAGATCGGCGAGGGGATCGAGAGCGAGCTGCGCGAGAACATGGTCTTCTCGATGCACCCGCATGCGATTGCGGAGAACGGAAGCGACTGCCTCTACATGCAAGAGACCTGGCTCGTCGGACCGGACGGGGGTGTCCCGCTCTCAGGGCTACCGTCGCGCATCTTCGCGGCAGCGCGCTGAGCGCGCTCAGAGGATCGTGATCGTGAACGTCTGCGGCGGGCTCGTGTCGTCGCCGCCCTGGGAGCTGCCGCCGTCGTCGCGCGCACGGACGGTCACGGTCGCCGAGCCGAGCGCGAGCAGCGCCGGCGTGTAGGTCAGCGTTCCGTCCGAGGCGACGTCCGGCTGCACCGAGAAGAGGCTGCCGTGGTCGTTCGTGACGGTGAACGTGACCGTCTGCGACGACTCGTTCGGCGGGCCCGGGGAGATGGCAGTTGCCCATCCTGGAACGGTCTGGGCGCCGAGCGCGCTGAGGACGGTCTGGTCGGGTCC
>VAXM01000032.1 GCA_005883335.1 Actinomycetota bacterium | reverse complement strand
AGTCCTCGAGCAGCGACACCGCGCGCGCCTCGCCGCTCTGAACGACGTCGAGAGTGAGTGGATAGTCCGAGATCAGGTACTCGTGACCGAGCTCGAGCGGCTGGTTGCCATGTGTGAACTCGGCGAGCGCGACGAGCAGGTCGCCGACCACGCGCGAGATCGCGCAGGCCTTCGCGTCCAAGTTCTCGACGAGCTCCCGGCAGGCGGTCTCGAGCAGGCCTCGAACCGTCTGCTCCTGGTCGAGAGCCGCAGCGGCGCGCTTCACCGACTCGTCAGTCACCGGGTGCATCCTAAAGTCCACGAATCGTCCGGCGCGTCCCGATCGCGATCAGCGGCCCGCGCGCCGGGCGCAGCCAGCGCAGCGTCGTGAGCAGCTGCGGCAGCGGCAGGCTCACGCAGCCGAGCGTCGGCCGGCCGGTGCTCGCATGAAGGAAGATCCCCGAGCCGCGGCCGGGCACGACCGGCTTCGTGTTGTAGGCGATCACGGCCAGGTGGCGGTACGCGGTCGGCGATTGAGACAGGTCCTCGCTCGTGACCCGGAACGGCGGCTTGGAGCCGCACGGCACGTGGCGGAAGCGGTTGTACCAGGGCGAGCGCGAGTCCTCGACCCACCAGTCGCCGCAGGCGATCCGGTGGTAGCGGTAGTGGACGCCTGGATTCGCCGCAAGCCCGTACATGACCGGGAGGAGGCCGAACGCGCCGGATGGGGTCGTGCGGTCGCCCTCGCGCTTGTTCGCGGAGACGCCGCGCTGGCCCAGCCAGGCCGTCCACGGCCCGGCGACGGCGCGCCAGCAGCCGCCGCTCTTCTGCCAGAGCTCGAGCGTGCCCTGGGTCGAGGCTCGGTACGGCGCGACGACGGTCACGAGCTGCAGTGCGGAGCCCGTCGACGCCAACTGGTTCGCGAGGTTGCCGGGGCAGGCCGCGGTGGTGCGGCTGCCGCCCGCCGCGGAGGACGCGACGCCGAGCGTGAGACAGGCCGCGAGGGCGATCCACCTCATCGCGTGCAGACTACGTGCCGATGAGGCTCCTCCTGCTCGCACTCGTTGCGCTGCAGCCGCCCTTCACGCATTCGGTCTCGCGCGTGACCGCCGCACAGCTGCCGCACTCCTGGCGGCCGGGCTGTCCGGTTGCACCGGCACAGCTGCGGCGCGTGCGCCTGACGTACTGGGGCTTCGACGGGCGGGCTCACACCGGCGCGCTCGTTGTCAACGTCTCCGCGGTCGGCGACGTCGTTCGCGTCTTCCGCCGCCTGTACGTCGCGCGGTTTCCGATCCGGCGGCTGCGGCCGATCGACGCCTATCGCGGAGTCGATGAGCGCTCACTCGCCGCCGACAACACGGCGGGCTTCAACTGCCGCTACGTGATCGGGCCCGGGCCGAAGCGCTGGTCGGTGCACGCGTACGGCCTGGCGATCGACGTCGACCCGGTCGAGAACCCGTACGTCGAGGGCGGCCGCGTCCACCCACGGGCGGGCCGGGCCTATCTCAACCGCTCGCGAGTGCGTCCGGGGATGGCAGTCCGCGGCGGCCTGCTCGTCCGCGGCTTCGCTGCCGTCGCATGGCAGTGGGGCGGCCGCTGGACGGCGCCCGACTACCAGCACTTCTCAAAAACCGGCGGCTAAGGGCTCAGCCTGAACGGCGGGTACTCGTCGGTCACGAGCACGAACGCGTAGCCGCTGACGCGGTTGCTCCAGCGGAACACGCCCGTGATGAAGTCGAACAGCCCGCGCGGGTAGCGCCCCGTGAAGAGGACCGCGAACCAGGCGCAGATCGCGCACACGATCGCCGCCAGGAAGAGGAAGAAGAGCACGATCAGGTGCGGGATCGCGAGCAGCCACTTCACGATCGGCAGCCAGCGGTTGAGGTCCTGCTGCACGTTCGGATACGGCATCTCCAGCGAGACCGACTGGCGCTCGTCGGTGGACGGATAAGTGTCGTCCATCAGCGCGAGGTAGACGAAGACCCGGTTCGTGAACCTGAGCAGCTCGAGGTTCCAGTCGTACCACCAGCGCGGGTACTTCTGGCGAAAGACGATCATCAGCAGCACCGGCAGGAACAGCACGCCGCCCCCGACTTCGGCCACGTGCGCGCCCTTCCCCCAGTTCCAGTAGTCGTGGCCTCCGAGGGTCCCGAGGAGGATGACGATCGGGATGACCATGAAGATGCGGAACGCCGTGGTGAGGCGGTTGAGGTCTCGGTTCGGGTAAGCGACGTCGAACTGCACCGGGTACGTCGACGCGGTCGATGACTCCATGACTGTCCTCCTGCCTAGGGAACTGCCTCGGCCGAGTCTAGGCCGCGCAGCAGTCGGACCGCGATCCCGCGCAGGGTATCCCGGCCGTAGTCGTGTTTCTGCTCGTGGAGCGTCAGGATCGCGACCGAGACGCGGTTGTTATCCCGGGTCAGGAGGGCCACCTGATGGTCGACCCAACCGGTGCCGTCGCCCCAGCCGCCCTTGAAGTAGAGCCGCCAGCGGCGCGGGCGGACCCGCGCGATCCCCCAGCGCTGCACCGGCGTGATCGTGTTGAGGAGCCCCATGGCGTATGCACGATGGCGAGGAGCGATGAGCGCGTCGATGTGGAGGAAGTAGCGTGTCTGGTCGGCGGCAGTGATCCTGCTGAAGCCCCAGGTGCCCGTGACCAGTGTGAAGCGGCGCATGCGGGCGCGGTGGGCGAGGGCGTAGACGTTGGCGCTGCCGACGATGTGCAACACGTCGCTGGCGGCGTCGTTGTCGGACGGCGGATCATCGGCGTCAGCAGCGCGCGGTCAGACGCGCGGAGCGGCCGGTTGCGGATGGAGGGCATGTCGAGATAGGCGACGAGGAGCATCGCCTTGATCACGCTCGCGGACGGAAACTTCTCGGCGTAGTGCCAGCCCCAGAGGCGCGTGCGCGTGCGGACGGCGAAGGCGATCGTGCCCTGACGGTGCGACGCGTAACGGACAGCCGCGGCGACATTGGGCCGCCAGGGCTGCGGAGAGCTTCCCGCGAGGGCGGCGGAGACGAGCGCAAGCGCCGCCAGCCAGACGTAGCCTAGATGCCGTGCGCGCACAGGTACTGCATCTTCCCGGCGAACCGCTCCAGGAAGCAAGCCTGCCCGACCCCGAGCCGGGGCCGGGACAGCTGCGCGTCCGCGTCGAGGCGTGCGCCGTCTGCCGAACCGACCTGCACATCGTCGACGGCGAGCTTCCCGATCCGAAGCTCCCACTCGTGCCCGGCCACCAGATCGTGGGCGTTGTCGACGAGGTCGGCGAAGGCGCGGAGGTCGAGCCCGGCTCGCGGGTCGGCGTGCCCTGGCTCGGCTGGACGGACGGCGAGTGCCGCTTCTGCCAGAGCGGGCGCGAGAACCTCTGCGACAACGCGCGCTTCACCGGCTTCCACGTCGACGGCGGCTACGCGGAGGCCGCGATCGCGGACGCGCGTTTCTGCTTCCCTATCCCCGACGGCTATACGCCGGTGCACGCGGCGCCGTTGCTTTGCGCCGGGCTGATCGGCTACCGAGCGCTGCGGCTGGCCGGAGACGCGACGCGGCTCGGCCTCTACGGGTTCGGCTCTTCCGCGCATCTGATCGCTCAGGTCGCGCGCTGGCAGGGCCGGCGGGTGTTCGCGTTCACGCGCGAGGGAGACACGGAAGGGCAGGAGCTGGCCCGCTCGCTCGGGGCGGAGTGGGCAGGCGCCTCGGGCGAGCAGCCTCCCGAGCCGCTCGACGCGGCGATCATCTTCGCGCCGGTCGGTGCGCTCGTCCCGGTCGCGCTCCGCGCGCTCGAGAAGGGCGGCGTCGTCGTCTGCGCGGGGATCCACATGACCGACATCCCGACGTTCCCCTACGAGCTGCTCTGGGAGGAGCGAGTCCTGCGCTCGGTCGCGAACCTGACCCGCGAGGACGGCAAGGAGTTCCTCGAGCTCGCGCCGCAGGTGCCCGTCGAGACGCACGTCGAGCGGTTCCCGCTGGCAGAGGCGAACGAGGCGCTCCTTCGCCTGCGCGCGGGCAAGATCACCGGCTCTGCCGTACTGGAGGTAGCCGGTTAGACTCCCGCGCATGCTTCGAGCGGTCGGAGCTGCTCTCGGATTCGTCCTCATGTTCGCCGCGACTCCGGCTCTCGGCGCCGGAACGACGTACACGATCGGACCGGTCGTCGACGTCAGCGCCCCGTGCGCGGGACAGAACGCCGAGGTCGAGCAGGCGGTCGACCCGGCGCTCGGCTACGTCTACGAGACCTGGATGGGCTGCAGGGGGATCGCGTTCGCGCGCTCGACCGACGGCGGCCGCACGTTCGAGGAGCCGCTCTCCGTTCCGGGCTCCGTGGGATCCAACTACAACTCCTGGGACGCTGCCGTCGCAGTCGGGGCGGACGGAACCGTCTACGCCGTGTTCATGCTGACACGCGCCTCGCAGTGGTATCCGGTCGTCGCCGCGTCCTTCGACCACGGGAGCACGTTCACGCAGGTGACCCGCCTGATCCCGCCGGACCCACACAACTGGGGCGACCGTCCGTTCATCGCCGTCGGGCCCGACAACAGCGTGTACGTCACGTGGGACTACGGTCCCGATCGCAGCACGGTCACGTACCTCTGCGATCCGACCGGCAGCTGCGGCTTTGCGACGGGTCAGCTCAACGTCGTGATGCAGCGCTCGACCGACCATGGCCTGACCTTCGGGCCGATGACGTACGTGAGCCCGGGCTTCCCGGCGAGCGGTGGTGACAGTGCACCGATGGTCATCGAGCCCAACGGCCGGATCGACGTGCTCTACCAGGGCTACCACATCACGGATCCGACGACGTACGCGATGGAGCCGGGCTACGAGTACTTCACGGCGTCGAGCGACGGCGGGCAGACCTGGTCGTCGCCGGTCCGCCTCGGTCCGGACAACGGGACGATGTCGCTCGCCGAGTGGTGGATCGACGGGGCGATCGCGATGGACGCGGGCGGCAACCTCTACGCCGTCTGGGACACGCAGGGCACGGATGACGACGTCGGCTGGCTCTCGTCTTCCGTCGATCACGGCGCGCACTGGTCGGATCCGGTTCAGGTACCGCCCGACCGGCTCCAGGTTCCGCATGTGATGGAGGTCTCGGGAGGCAGTTCGGGGACCGCCTACGTGAGCTTCTTCTCGAGCGCCGACCCACAGGGGTACGCCGATTACCTGCGAACCTTCTCGATCGCGCACGGCTGGCAGGGCGCGGCCGTCCGGGTCTCGCCGGACTTCGGCGACATTTCCGTCTGGCCCGGCGACACCTTCGGGATCTCGACGCTTTCGCCCGGCAACGTCGTGCTCAGCTGGGGCAGCGCTACCTCGTCGACGCAGAAGAAGTCGCACATCTTCGCCGCGCCCGTCGCCGTCCGGGGGCACTAGACCTTCGCGGTCAGCTCGCGCGCGGCGGCGTCGAAGACCTCGGTGTGCCGGTCGACATCGGCCTCCACGGTGGCCGGCGACATCAGCGCCATGTTGTGGAACGGCGTCAGCAGGATGCCGCGGTTCAGCGCGTAGAGGTGGATGAAGCGGTCGAGAGCCTCGTCACCGCCCGCCGCGGCCTCGGCTCCGGTGAGGGCCGGCTCGGGCCGGAACAGATACTCGACGCGGCAGCCGAGGCGTACGACGTGCCACGGAAGCGAGTGGTCGTCGATCGCCCGCTGGACGCCGGCCTCGAAGCGCTCGCACAGCGCGACCATTCGCGTGAAAGCCTCGTCGGTCAGCACCTCGCCGAGGGTCGCACGCATGGCCGCGAGCGAGAGCACGTTGGCCGCAAGCGTGCCTCCGATCCCGCCGACGTCGGCCTCCCGCTCCGGAATCGCCGCGTCGACGCGGCCGGCAACGTCCTCGGAGAAGCCGTAGGCCGCCGCCGGGATCCCGCCTGCGATCGGCTTCCCGATCGTCAGCAGGTCCGGCTCGAGCCCGTTCGCGGCCGTGTAGCCGCCCGGGCCCGAGCAGATCGTGTGCGTCTCGTCGATGATCAGGAGCGTCCCGGTTCGCCGGGTCGCGTCGCGAAGCGCCTCGTGGTAGCCGGGCTGTGGCAGGACGATGCCGATGTTCGTGAGCGCCGGCTCGGCGAGAACGCACGCGACGTCCTCCTCGCCGAGCTCGCGCTCGAGCGCCTCGACGTCGTTGAACTCGACGACGCGCGTGGTCTCCGCCGGCGCCACCGGCGCGCCCAACGTGCCCTCTCGCTCGCGCACCTGCCCGTCGACGACGGTTGCGAACGTCTCGTCGACGGTGCCGTGGTAGCACCAGTTGAAGACGAGGATCTTCCGCCGGCCCGTCACTGCGCGGGCGAGCCGGATCGCGAAGCGGTTCGCGTCGGTTGCTGTCAGCGCGAACTGCCAGTACGGCAGGCCGAAGCGCCGCGCGAGCTCCTCGCCGACCCACAGTGCGTCCTCGCTCGGCAGCATCAGGGTGATCCCGCGGTCGACCTGCTCCTTGACGGCACGCACTGTCGCCGGAGGCGAATGGCCCGTCATCGCGCCGGTGTCGCCGAGACAGAAGTCGACGTACTCGTGCCCGTCCACGTCGCGGAAGCGCGCGCCCTCCGCATCGGTCGCGAAGACCGGGAAGCCGCCGGCCCACCGGACCATCCAGTGCATCGGAACGCCGCCGAGCAGCGACCGCTTCGCCCGCTCGCTCAGCTCGGCCGAGCGCGGGTGCTCTTCGCGGAACCGCTCCAGCTCGCGTTGCATCAGCTTCTCGAGAGCCGGGAACGCCGCCGTCTCACTCATGGTGAGCAAAATAGACGGGTATGAGCGAGAGCGTCTACCGGATCGGCGAGGTTGCGGAGCAGACCGGTGTCACCACGCGCACGATCCGCTACTACGAGGAGCTCGGTTTGCTCGGCGGCTCGGAGCGGGAGAAAGGCCGGCACCGCCTCTACTGCGACAGCGACGTCGAGCGGCTTCGCGAGCTCATCAAGCTGCGCGACCTCCTCGGCGTCTCTCTGGACGACCTGAGATGCCTCTTGGTGGCCGAGGAGGGCGACCTCCGGGAAGCGCTCCGCAGCATCGAGGCACAGCTGGAGCTCGTCTGCGCGCGGCACGGAGAGCTCCAGCGCCTAGAGGACGAGCTCGCGGCGAAGCAGAGGAATATCCGCTCTCGCCTACGGGCACTTCAGGAATAGAAATACGCAGCTAGCAGTTTACGTTCACGTCATTTAGGACCGAACGGTTCCTCAGAGGAGGTGCAACGACGTGAATATCGCTTTGCTCGTTCTTCGGCTGGTGCCGGGTCTGCTTTTCATGGGCCACGGCCTGCAGAAGCTCGTGTCGCCCAAGATCGCTCCCAAGTTCCTCGCGGCCAACGGCCCGCGCGGAACCGGCGGTTTCTTCGACCAGATGGGGATGCGGCCCGGTGTGCTGCTCGCGGTCTTCGCCGGGCTCGGTGAGCTGGTCGGCGGTTTTTCGATCGCGGCCGGTCTCCTGACCCCCATCGGGACCGCCGTGCTCGCCGCCGTCATGACCGTGGCGATCCTGAAGGTTCATCTCAGCAAGGGCATCTGGAACAGCGCCGGCGGCTTCGAGTTCCCGCTGCTGATGCTGACCGCGGCCTACGTGGTCAGCGCGATCGGCCCTGGAAGCCTTTCGATCGACTCGTGGGCCGGGATCGGTAACTGGAGCGGCATCCACTGGGCCGCTCAGGACGCCGTTCGCGCGGGTGCCGCAGTCGGAATCGGCGCGGCCGCAGGACTGCTCTCGCTGGGCGCGAACGCGCTCGGCCGCTTCGTCGGCCGGGAGCGCAGCCGGCTTTCACCAGTGCACTAGAACCATTCGTCGAGCGGCGGGGCGGCCGCGAGCCCGGAGAAATCTCCGCGGTCGCGGATCGCCTCCGCCGCCGACGCGAACGCCTGAACCGCGGTCCAGGTGAGGGCGCCGCCGACGCTGACGCGCTGCGCGCCGGCCTCGGCAAGCTCTGCCATCGTGAAATCGGGCCTCGCGAGCACGTTCACCGGCTGCGAGGCCGCCTCGCAGACCGCGCGCACCTCATCGAGCGTCCGCAGCCCCGGCGCGTAGACGACGTCTGCGCCCGCCGCCTCGTAGGCCTGCAAGCGCGCGATCGTGTCCCCGAGATCGGGATTGCCGCGGATGTGGTTCTCGGCGCGGGCCGTGAGAGTGAACGGAAACAGGAGGTTTTGGGCGGCCTCGACGGCCGCCGCGACTCGCTCGACCGCGAAGACGGGGTCGTAGAGCCCTTCCTTGGCATCCCAGTCCTCGATCGAGCCGCCGACTGCGCCGGCCTCGGCGACCCTCTGGACCGCGCGCGCCGCTGCCTCGGGCTCGCGGCCGTAGCCGTTCTCCATGTCGACGGAGATCGGGAGCGTTGTCGCGTCCGCGAGGGCCGTCACGTGCGCGGCGACATCGTCGAGCGTCGGCTGCCCGTCGCGCCGGCCGAGCGTGAACGCGAACCCGGAGCTCGTGCTCGCGAGCGCGTTGAAACCGAGCGCCTCGAGGGCGCGGGCCGATCCCGCGTCCCACGGGTTCGGGATCACGAACGGCTCGCCGGCGTGAAGGGCCCGGAAGGCCCTCCCTTTCTCAGCTTGGTGCGGTCTCTCCATGCTCCTCGAGCCACGCGCTCGCGAGGCGCTTCTGGGCCCTGGTCAACCAGGCCTCCGCGACGAGGTCCCCGAGCTCGCCGAGGTCGAAGCGCGCAAGGTCCGGGATCCGCACGAGCACGGCCGGGTAGCCGTCGAAGTGCGGCGTCGTGAAGTAGAGGCCTCGCGCGTCGGCGAGCAGGAGCTCCTTCACGCCGAGATCGGCGACGCGGAACATGAGCACGTCGTCGAGCCGGTCGCCGGTCTGCGGGTCGACCGCGTCTGCCCGGCGGTTGCGGTGCACGCAGTAGAGCTTGCCGTGCACGCGGTAGGCGGGCCTGCCGTCCTCGGAGACCTCCTTCGTCGTCTGCGGCATCGCCATCGCCAGCTCGTCGAGGTCGGCCATGGTCGCCATGGCACCGCACCCTACCCACGCCGGGCCATCACTTCCGGCTACGGCGGGTGCGGTTTCAGCACGGACGCACGGAAAGGCGTGTGCGTCCTGAATAGTCGGCGTCACAAGCGACGCCGACCCTAGCTGCCGCCGACGCCCACTGCGGTCAAGAACACGAGCACGAGCGTCGTCGCCGCGAGCAGCCCGTGCAGCGCAACGACCGGAACCGGGAAGTTCTGCTCCGCCGGCTGGTCGGCGGTCGCAGTCTCGACGGCGCCGGCGCGTCCTTGCCGCTGTTGGAGCCAGATCGCCAGCATCGTGAACCCGAGCAGAGCCACGACGAGCAGCAGGACGAACGCGATCCACGCGAGCGTGTCGCTGTCGCTCGCCAGGTAGATGATCCAGAGGACGAGGCCCGTCGCCGCCAGCAGTAAGTGCGTGAGGATCAGCGGCGGCCGGATCCGCTTCCCCTCGCTCTGACGCATGCCCCCGCGCGCCAGCCAGATCGAGAGCAAGACGAATCCCCCTCCGGCGGTGATGACCCAGGCGATCAGCGCTGCCCACTTCATCGCATGCCTCCTTCGCTGTCCGAGTTTTGCGAACGCAGGATTCTATAATTAAATACCTTGCGTTTAGAAGCCGTCGGTAATCCCGCCCTCCGCGACGCGCTCGCCTTCGTTCGCAGCCGCCGGAATCCGCCCACCGCGGCCGATCTCGCCTCTGCGCTCAAGCTCTCGCGCTCGGTTGCCCGCTGGCGCCTCGAGCGTCTCGTGGCGATCGGGCACCTGAAGCCGGTCTTCGCCAGGCGCGAGGGCGGTCCCGGCGCGGGCCGGCCCGCGAAGAGGTATGAGGTCGCGCCCGAGACCGAGACGCTCGAGTTCCCGCGCCGCCGCTACGTCGAGCTGCTGCGGCTCATGCTCGACACCGTTCCTGCCTCGCGCCTCACCGAGATCGGCGCCGAGTTCGGCCGTGAGCTCGCGCGTGAGGCCGGGCTGCGGACGTCTGCGCGAGCGGAGACCGCGCTCGATCGCGTCTGCGACGCTCTCGGCGCGCTCGGCTTCCAGGCCTCAGTCGAGTCCTTCGACCGCGATCGGGCCGTGCTTGTGACGCCCACCTGTCCGCTGCGTCCGCTGGTCGTCGCGGCTCCGGAAGCGCGCGACCTCGACCAGGGCATGTGGCGCGGCCTCGTCGGGGAAGCACTCCGAGACGCGGGAGACGTCCGTTGCGAGACGCACGACTGTCTGTCGGGCGACTCGCCGTGCCGCATCGCCATTCGACTCAAGCTCCAGGCCGTTGTCCGTGATTAGCGCGCAGCCTTCTGTCGCAGGGCAGCTTTCGTCAAGTCGCTCCGCCCCGAGGGATCACGACCTCGAAGCGGGCGCCGCCGTCCGCGTCGTCGTAGACGAGGTCTCCGCCGTGGGCCCGTGCGTACGCGCGGGCGATGACGAGGCCGAGCCCGCTCCCCGGCGCGTCGACCCCGCGCTCGAACCGCTCGAAGAGTCTCGGCCGCACGTCGGCGGGAACTCCCTCGCCTTGGTCTGCCACTGAGATCCGGATGTGGCGGTCGCGCTGCTCCGCCGCCAGGACGATCGGTGGACGCCCGTGCCGGGCCGCGTTGACGAGCAGGTTCGAGACGACCCGGTCGAGTACGAGCGGGTCGGCAATCACTGCAAGGTCGTCCGGCACGTCGAGCTCGAGCGGCGTCCCCGGTGGCACTGCGTCGTGGGCGATCTTGGCCAGCACGCGCTGGAGCACGATCGGCTTCGGCGAGACGCGGATCCGCCTCGAGTCGAGCCGAGACAGGTCGAGGAGCTGATCGAGCAGGCGCGAGAGCCGGTCTGCCTGCTCGTAGGCGATCTGGAGGAGCGCCTCCCGCGTATCGGAGGGCAACTCGGCACCGCGCTCGACGACGGTCGCAATCGCACCGTAGACGGAGGCCGCGGGCGTCCGCAGCTCGTGCGATGCGATGCCGACGAAGTTCGTTCGGAGCTCGTCGAGCAGGACCAGCTCCTCGTGCAGCCGGCCGCGTTCGATCGCTACCGCGACGCGCTCGGCCACCAGCTGGAGCAGCTCCTCGTCGTCCTGGCTGAACTGCCGCGGGGTGAGCGTGCCCACGTGCAGGACGCCGATCGCGCGGGCCTGGACGAGCAGCGGCACGCCGAGCATCGACCTGATCCCCTTCTCGACCAGGATCGGATTCACGATCTCGGCTTCGGCGACGTCGTCGAGGACGACGGGGCGGCCGGTGGCAGCGACGCGGCCGGCGAATCCCTTCCCGAGCGGGATGCGGACGCCGTGCTCGACCTCTTCTTCGATCCCGACCGCGGCGCGGGCGACGAGCTCGTCGTGCTCCTCGTCGAGCAGGAGCAGCGCGCACGTGTCGGTGCTGAGGATGTCGCGGATGCGCGGCAGCAGAACCGGCAGCAGCTCGTCGAGATCGAGGTGCGCGAGCGCGATGTCGGTGACGGCCTGCACACGCTCGAGCTTCGCGCGGGCGGCGCGCTCGGCTTCGAAGACCCGCGCGTGCACGATCGCGACGGCGGCTCGGTCGGCGGCGAGCTGCAGCAGCTCGATCTCGTTGGGCGCGAAGTCCCGGCGGTCGAGGCTGCCGACGTGGAGCACGCCCACGACGTCGCCGTCGACGACGAGCGGGACGCCGAGGAGCGACCTGATTCCCTCCTCGCGCAGCAGCGGGTTCATGACGTCTGCATGGTCGACATCACGCAGCACGACCGGTCGGCGCTCGGCCGCAACCCGCCCCGCGAAGCCCTTGCCGAGCGGGATGCGCGCCCCGCGACCGATCTTTTCCTCGATTCCGACCGCGGCGCGCGGGACAAGCTCGTTGCTCTCCGCGTCGAGAAGGAGGATCGCGCAGGTGTCGACGTCGAGCAGGGTCCGCGTGCGCTCGAGCAGCGCGCCGAGGAGCTGCTCGAGCTCGAGGTGACCCAGGGCCGCGTCGGTCAGCTCCTGCAGACGGCCCAGCTGCCGGGCATCTGGGCGCAGGCTGCGCATCTAGTCACTCCTTTGGCCGAATATCGGCAGACGGCAAACATCTCGAAGGATTAGGCCCTCGCTCCAGGGGAAACAGATGCGCGGTTTCCCCGAATCCTGCGATCGACGTGACGACCTGGGCGAGGTTCATCGAGAGGGCGCCTGCCGCGGAGCATGCGGTTCAGGTGTACGACGACGTGTCGGAGCTGGCCCGCTCGGTGGCCGCCTATCTTGCCGCCGGGTTCCGTGCCGGCGACCCCGCCCTCGCGATCACAACTCCGGACCACTGGGACGCGGTCGCCCGCGAGCTCGACAGCCGTGGGTGGGATCCTGGCGCCCTCGAGCGGAAGGGTCTGCTGATGCGGGCCGATGCCGAGAGGCTGCTCAACGCGCTCATGGCCGGCGAGCTGCCGTCGCCCGAGCGGTTCCGGGAGGTCGTCGGCGGCCTCGTGGACGAGACGTGCGAGCGCTTTCCCGGGCGGACGATCCGGGCCTTCGGCGAGATGGTCGACGTGCTCTGGCGGCGCGGTCAGGAGGGTGCGGCGATCGCACTCGAGGAGCTCTGGAACGAGCTCGCCGAGACGCGCTCCTTCGCGCTCCTCTGCGGCTACCACCTCGACGTCTTCGAGCTCGACGTCCAGCGCGGCGCGCTCCCCGAGGTCATGCGCATGCACTCGCACACCCGCACCGTCGAGGAGCCGTCGCGGCTCGCGGCGGCGGTCGATCAGGCGCTCGCCGAGGTGGTCGGGCCGTTCCGCGCCGCGCGCATCTACCTCGACGTCGCTGAGCACGTACCCCACGGCTCGCTGTCTCGGGGCCAGGCCGTGCTCGGCTGGCTCAGCTCCGGCGAAATGCCGCTCGCCCACGAGATCCTCCAGCGCGCGCGGATGCACTACGTGCGGCTCCGCAACGCACCGCTGGCCGCCTAGACCGGAATGGGCGGGCGCTGTCCCGCGTTGACCGGGGGTATGGCGCGCACGCCCCGAGCTGTCCGCGTCGTCGTCCGTTGGCGGGCCGGGCCGACATGGACGAGCGGGGCCGTCGACGAGCAGCCCGGCTGGGACGAGCACGCCGCCTTCATCGACGATCTCGTCGAGCGCGGGATCTTCGTCATGGGCGGTCCGCTCGCCGATCAGTCAGGCTCGCTGAGCCTGTTGGAGAACGTGAGCGAGCAGGAAGCCCGCGAGCTGGTCGGCGAGGACCCGTTCGTCGCGAACGGCGTCTTCGAGCTCGAGGAAGTGCGCGCCTGGAACGTCTTCGTCGACGAGTTGTCTAGCGAGCCGTCGGCGTAAGCCGCGCGCAATGCGGGAGATGCTGTTCGGCG
Organism: Actinomycetota bacterium; assembly: GCA_005883335.1. Classification (GTDB taxonomy): domain Bacteria; phylum Actinomycetota; class Thermoleophilia; order Gaiellales; family Gaiellaceae; genus AC-32. The sequence continues at coordinate 10,385 of VAXM01000032.1, read as the reverse complement.
AGCCGGAGCAGCAGCTCGTGAAGGCGCTGCCGCTCGGCCGGATCGAGCGGCGACAGGAGGTCGTCCTCGAGTCGCTGGGAGAGGGCACGGAGGCGATTCAGCGCCTTCCGTCCGTCGGGCGTGATGTTGACCAGCTGCCTTCGGCGGTCCGCTTGATCGCGGCGACGCTCGACCAGTCCGCGCTCTTCCAGCTCGTCCAGCAGCCCGACGAGCTGCCCGCGGTCGTAACCGAGCGCATCTGCGATCGAGCCCTGCGTCTCGTGTGTGTCCTCCTCGAGCGCGACGAGGATCGCGTGGTGGTACGGGGTGAGACCGGTGTTCTCGTATTCGCTCATCGCCTTCTCCTTCGCGGCGAAGCCGAGCCGCTTCAGCAGGAAGGCGGTCGAGGCGACGAGCTCCTCCGGGAAACGGGGGAGCGCGACGGGCGGGCTTTCGGGATTCGTGATGCTCATCGGGAAATAGTGTAGCGCGACCAAGCGTTGTCGTAGTGTATGGTTGAGATCAGCAACGATTACGGAGGACAATTTTAGTGACAGAGGCCACAACTAGAGCAAACCGCAGGTGGAGCGCCCTTGCGCTCATCGTTACGGCGCAGTTCATGGTCATCCTGGACGTCGCGATCGTGAACGTCGCGCTGCCCTCGATCAAAACCGATCTCGGGTTCTCGCAGACGAACCTCCAGTGGGTGATCTCCGCCTACGCGATCCTGTTCGGGGGAGTCCTGCTGCTCGGAGGCCGCCTGGCCGACCTGCTCGGCCGGCGCCGGCTCTTCGTCGGCGGTCTCGCCCTCTTCGCGGTGAGCTCGCTGCTCTGCGGCCTCGCGTGGTCCGAGGGCTCGCTGATCGCGTTCCGCGCGGTGCAGGGTCTCGGCGGGGCGCTCCTCGCTCCGGCCGCGCTCTCGCTGCTCATGACGACGTTCGAGGAAGGCCGCGAGCGCAACCTCGCGCTGGGGATCTACGGGGCCGCCTCGGGCAGCGGTGCCGCGGTGGGCGTGCTGCTCGGCGGGCTGCTGACCTCGTACCTGAGCTGGTCGTGGATCTTCTTCATCAATGTCCCGGTCGGCGTCGCGGCCATTGCGCTCACCCCGGTCCTGCTGCGGGAGAGCCGCGCCGAGCTCGAGCACCGCCACTTCGACTTCGCCGGCGCGGCCTCGGTGACCGCCGGCCTGATGCTCCTCGTCTATGCGATGACGCGCGCCACGAGCGACGGCTGGGGCTCTGCGACGACGCTCGGCCTGCTCGCCGGCGCCGCGGCTCTCGTGCTCGCGTTCGTCGGGATCGAGCTGCGCTCCCGGTATCCGCTCCTGCCGCTGCGCATCTTCCGCTCGCGGACACTCTCCGCCGCCAACGGTGCGATGGCGATCGTCGGCGGGGTCGCCTTCTCCGAGTTCTTCCTGCTGACGCTGTACCTGCAGGACGTGCTCCACTACTCGGCCGTCGAGAGCGGCCTGGCGTTCGTCGGCTTCGCGCTCACCGTCGTCGTGATCTCGAACGTTGCCCAATGGGTGACGGGCCGCCTGGGCGTACGGCCGACGCTCACGACCGGGCTGCTGATCTCGGCCCTGTCCGTCGGCCTCCTGACCCGCCTGCCGGTGCAAGGCAGCTACTTCTGGGACCTCTTCCCGGCCTTCGTGCTCGGCGGCGCGGGGATGGGCCTCTCGTTCGTGCCGGTGACGATCGCGAGCCTGACCGGGGTCGAGCGCGCCGACGCGGGCGTCGCGTCGGGGCTGATCAACACGAGCCGCCAGATCGGTGGCGCGATCGGCCTCGCCGCGGTGAGCGCGATCGCGGCTGCCTCGACGAACGGGTACGCCCGCGCGCACGCGGGGGCGTCGACCGCAGTCGGGCTCGACCACGGCTTCCAGACGGGCCTCTATGCGCTGACGGGATTGCTCGTGTTCGGCGCGCTGCTCGTGATCACGTTTGTCCGGCCCGCACGGCCGCCTGCAGCCGTTGAGCCTGAGGTGGTCGCGCTCGAGGAAGCCGCCTGATCACGCGCTAGCCGATCGAGTTGTATACCCTGCTGGGGTATGCAGCAGAGCCACGGGTACTCTGCCGACAAAGATGCGCTGACCAAGCGCTTGCACCGGGTTGAGGGCCAGGTGCGTGGGATCGAGCGGATGGTCGAGGACGACCGCTACTGCATCGACATCCTCACGCAGATCGGCGCCGTCTCGACCGCGCTCGAGAGTCTGGCTTTTGAGCTCCTGGACGCCCACGTCAATCACTGCGTGAAGCACGCCCTCGAGTCCGGGAGCAAGCAGGATGCCACCGCGAAGGCCGAGGAGCTTCTTGCCGCCGTGCGTCGCTTTGCCAAGACGCGGTAGGCGGGTCCGGTGATCGTCGCGATCGCGGTCGGCCATGAAATCTGGCAGGCGTTCAGCTTCGCCTTCGGGATGACCTGGGAGGTGCTCTGGGCGCTGGTTCTCGGCTTTGCGCTCTCAGGGGCGGTCCAGGCGGTCGTCTCGAAGCAGGAGATGCGGCGGCTGTTGCCGGACGACTCGGCGAAGACGCTGACCGTCGCTTCCGGCCTCGGTGCTGCCTCGTCGTCGTGCTCCTACGCTTCGGTTGCGCTCGCCCGGTCGCTGTTCCGCAAGGGTGCCGATTTCACCGCTGCCATGGCGTTCCAGTTCGCTTCCACGAACCTCGTCATCGAGCTCGGGATCATCATGGCGCTGCTGCTCGGCTGGCAGTTCGTGCTCGGCGAGTTCGTCGGCGGGCCGCTGATGATCTTCTTCCTGGCGATCCTCTTCCGGGTCTTCCTCACACGGCGATTGGTCAATGAGGCACGGGCGGAGGCGGAGAAGGGCCGGATCGGCTCGATGGAAGGACACGCTGAGATGGACATGTCCGTCGAGGCCGGGGGGCGCTCGCTCTGGCGACGGCTCCGCTCGCCCGAGGGCTTCACCGCGACCGCGGAGTACTTCGTGATGGACTGGGCGGCCGTCGCCCGCGACGTTTTCGGCGGCCTGCTGATTGCCGGCGCCCTCGCGGCCTGGGTGCCGAACTCGTTCTGGCAGAGCTTCTTCCTCGAGAACCACGCAACGGTGGCGAAGTTCTGGGGGCCTGTCGTCGGGCCGGCGGTCGCGATCGTCAGCTTCGTCTGCTCGATCGGCAACGTCCCGCTCGCGGCCGTCCTCTGGAACGGCGGCATCAGCTTCGGCGGCGTGCTCGCCTTCATCTTCGCCGACCTGATCATCCTCCCGATCCTCGACATCTACCGCCGGTACTACGGCTGGAAGATGGCCGGCTTCCTGCTCGCGACGTTCTACGCGAGCATGGTCGCGGCGGGGCTCGCCGTCGAGTTCCTCTTCCAGGGCCTCGGGATCGAGCGGCACGCCCGCAACGCCAAGGTCGAGATGGCCTCGGTCAGCTGGAACTACACGACGTACCTCAACATCGTCTTCCTGCTGGTCGCGGCTGTGCTGGTGTGGCGCTACTTCCGCCGCGGGGGAGGCTGGGCGATGCTGAAGCTCATGAACGAGCCGATTGGTGAAGGCGAGCACGCTCACCACCACGGCGCGCACGCTCATTGAGCTCCGGGGCTCGGCAAGAAAGCCGCCTCACAGATCCGTTTGCGGTCCGACCCGGTATAAACCTGCCGGAAGCAGACTCACGCAGCAAAGGGGGGAACAATGAAGCGCCGTCTGCTCGTCGCCCTGTCCCTGCTCGTCCTCGTGCTCGCCTTACCCTTCGTCGCGTTCGGCGACGTGACGGTGGGCGCCGGCGGAGGGACGCCCGGGACCTCGCTCAACTTCCAGCTCGTCGGTTCGAACCCGCTCTACGGCCGCGGGATGAACGCCGCCCTCACGATCTACGACCACTACGTCTACATCGGGAACCGGACCGACGGCTCGAGCACGTGCGGCTTCGGCGATCCGCGCGGGTACCTGACCCAGAACTGCCCGCACCCGCACCCGGGGATCCTGATCGCCGACATCGCGGATCCCGCGAATCCGACCATTGTGGGCGAAATCGGGCCGCCCTACGCGGCTCAGGTCGGGATCACGACGCGCGAGCTGCGTGTCTGGCCCCAGAAGAAGCTGCTGATGGTGATGACCTTCCGGTGCAGCTCGGTCATCCATGCCTGCCCGGTCGGAAACGACACGACCTTCCCGTTCGACATCAAGTTCTTCGACCTCACCGACCCCCTGCATCCGGCCTTCATCTCGAGCTACGTGCCGACTTCGGTCGCCGGCCAGATCGTGAAGCCGCACGAGATGTACCTGTGGGTCGACCCGAAGAACCCGAACCGTGCGCTGCTCTGGCTCTCGACGCCGAGCACGTCCGTCAATCCCGCGCGGCCGAACCTGATGATCGTCGACGTCAGCGACGTTCCCTCGGGCGGCGCGGTCCACGAGATCGCCGAGGGGAACTGGAACCAGTTCTTCCCCGGAGCGGGAGACCCCAGCAACTACGACTTCGACCTCTCGCTGCACTCGATGACGCCGTCGTTCGACGGCGCGCGGACCTACCTCGCATACCTGCGCGGCGGCTTCGGCGTGCTCGACACGAGCGACGTGGCCAACGACCGGGTGCCCGAGGGGACGGTGGAGAGCTTGAACGACAGGCTGCTGACGCCGGTCCCGTTCCCGACCTGGGGCACAGGGCCGCATTGCGAGGGTCACACGGCGGCAGGTTGCTCCGAGAGCCATTCGGCCGTGCCGCTGCCGGGCCGTCCTTTCGCGCTCACGATTGACGAGGTCTACGGCACCCTCGCCGCGTCCTCGTTCGGCTGGCCGTGGGGTTGGACGAGGCTCTGGAACGTCGCCCAGCCGAGCCGGCCGCACATCATCGGTGAGTACAAGCTGCTGCAGAACACGACCGCCTACACGCCGGCGCCGGGTGAGAACGACTTCACCTCCTACTCGTCGCACAACCCGACGGTGCTGCGGAACCTGATCTTCGACTCCTGGCATTCCGGGGGCGAGCAGGCGATCGACGTCTCCGACCCCGGACGGCCGCAGCAGGGCGGCTGGTTCTCGCCGACGCCGCTGGCCTCGGTCGCGAATGAAGATCCAGCCCTGTCCGCCGGGCCGAACAAGGTCGTCATGTGGAGCTTCCCGATCATCCGGAACGGGCTGATCTACGTCGTCGACATTCGCAACGGCCTCTACGTGCTCCGCTACACCGGGCCGCGCGCTGACGAGGCTGCCGCAATCTCCTTCCTCGAGGGCAACACGAATCTCGGGGACGCGGGACGGCTCGCGAAGAGCGGCTAGCTCTTGCCCGGGGAGGGCCGGCGCAGGCCGGCTCTCCCCGGTCGCCTTGACTCCGTCGGTGCCAGAAAAAGATGCACTTCTACGAATACACGCTGTTCGGTGTGTTCTTCGTCGGCAGTGGCCTTTCGCAGCTCGTCTGGGCTCGGTGCTCGGCGTCGGCTCCTCGTTCCTGACGCCGGCGCAGTAGCCACCCCGCTACTTGGACGGGAGGGAGCGCGCGAAGGAGACCCCGCGGTCGACCCACGCCGCTAGCTCGTCGTCGTCCGCCGGGTCGACCCGAAGCCAGCCGGCCATCTCGCTGCCGCGCATCTCCATCGGACGGGCACTCGACGAAGCGATGAGCGCGTCCGACTCCGCCGGGTCGACGCGCACGAGCAGGCCGCCCTGCCCGCTGGCTGCCACGGCCATGTTCCCGCCGACGAGAAACGCGAGCCCGCCGAACATCTTCTTCTCGGTCAGCGCGGGCTCGTTCGCGACCAGGTCGCGGATCCGGGCGGCGAGCTCTTCGTCGTAGGCCACGGCGGTGATGGTAGTACCGGCTTGACAGCGTTTCCGGGACGCCGTAGCGTCGCCCTGCAAGCAACGGAGGGTCGAGCCTGGCCGTCAAGGGCAAGCAAATCGTTGCTGCGGCGCCCGGCGGGGGACCGCGCTGATGCGCGTCCTCTGGATTTCTGACAGCCCCGAGACGCCGTCCGGCTTCGGAAACGTGACGCGCTTCGTCTGCGAAGGGCTCGCGGCGTGCGGCCACCAGGTCTCGATCCTCGGCTGGCAGACGCGCCAGCCCCACGATTGGAACGGCTGCCGGGTGCACGCCGTAGGCAGCGACCCGATGGGGAGCGATGCCCTCTACGCGTACCTCGTTCGTCACCGCCCCGATGTCGTGATCGCCCTCGCCGACGTGTGGTGGCTGCCGTACTTCAGCTCGCCCCACGTCCGTCGGCAAATGGAGCTCACGGATGCGCGCTGGGCGCTGTACTTCCCGATCGACGGGGATACCGCGGACGGCCTGCTGCCTCCGAGCTGGGTCGACCTGCTGCGGATGGTGGACGTCCCGATCGCCATGAGCCGCTACGGGCAGCGCGTCGCCTCGGACTGCGGGGTCGCCTGTGACTACATCCCGCACGGCGTCGATCTCAGCGTCTTCTACCCGCCGGCCGACCGGGAGCAGGCCAAGCGCGACGTCGGCGCGGACGGGCGGTTCGTCGTTCTCTCCGACAGCCGGAACCAACCTCGGAAGCTCTTGCCGCGGCTGCTCGACGTATTCGCGCGCTTCGCCAAGGGCCGGCCGGATGCGCTCCTCCATCTCCACACCGATCCGGCCGACGAGTTCGCCCGCTCCCCGACTTACTCCTACGACGTGCGGGCCGACGTCCGCCACTTCGGCCTGGGCGAGCAGGTCCGGTTCAGCCCGGGCTTCACGATGCGGAACGGCGGCGGGCTCTCGCTGGATGAGCTGGCTGCCTACTACCGCGCGGCAGACGTGCACCTGTCGGCTTCGAGCGGCGAGGGCTTCGGTCTGCCGACGCTTCAGGCGGCAGCTGCGGGTGCTGTGCCGGTTGCCGGCGCGTACAGCGCGAGCCTCGAGCTCGTCGAGGGGCACGGCGAGGCGGTCGCGATCGCCGACTGGAGCGAGACCGAGTTCGGGATCCGGCGTGCGCTGATCGACGTGGACGACGCGGCCGCTCGGCTGGTCCGGCTGTACGAGGATCGCGAGCTCCTGCGCGAGCGCTCGGCCCAGTCGCACGAGTTCGCCTGCGACTACGTCTGGACGAACGTCGTCCGCATGTGGGACGAGCTCCTCGTTTCCGTGGCCCGGAGCGGCGCCCGCGCGCGGTCCCGCGCGCCGGAGATCGTGCACGTCGAGACGCTCCCGACCCTGGGTGGGGCGTCGATCACGGTCAAGCGCGTGGAACGGGCCTTCGGCCGCCTCGAAGCCTCGATCGTGGCGGATGCCCGCCGCCAGGCCTCGGACGTCCGCATGCCGGTCATGCCGCGAGCCTGTGAAGTGGGAGGCGTACTCGTCCCGCGCCGGTTTGGACGGGTATGCGTCGGGCCGGGATCGGCGCTCGCGTTCCTCGGTCTGGGACGCATCTTCCCGGCGCTCGGAGGCTGGAGCCCGGTGGCCGGCGAGGAGGAGCTGCTCGTGACGCATGTCGCCGACCCGGAGGAAGCTCGCTATGACCTCGCCCAGTCGATCCTCGTGCTCGACCTCGACGGGGAGCTCTCCGAGGAGGCGCTTGCCGAGGCGGCGCTGTACGGCGTTCCTTGCGTCGGCTCCGGAGACGTGCAGCGGAAGCTCTGGCCGGAGCTCGCAGCCCAGACGACGGACGAAGGAGTCGGGCTCGCACGGGCGCTGGCGGCCGACGCCGCGCTCACGGCACGCGTCGTGCGGCGTGCACACCGCCGCAGGGAGCGGCTGTACCGGCTGGACGAGGAAGAGATCGCCGCCTCGCTCGCGCGCAGCAAGGCGGAGCTCTTCGGCGCGCCGGTCGGTCTGGAGGCGGTGCGGTGAACCTCGAGAACTACCGCATGTACCTGATTGCCGTGCGCGACGGGATGAGCGACGAGAAGTCCCGGGACCTGCAGCGCTTCGTGCGGCACTGCGACGGCTTCATCCTGATGGTGACGCGAACGGGCCCGATCGTCGCGCTCGACGAGGCCAAGTCCACGCTTGTGTCCAGCCATCCGCTCGTCGAGTTCATGGGCCCGGTGGAGCTGAACCCGCGAGGGTTCCTGGCCCGAGAGCTCGAGGGCATCTTTGCGGCGAACCTCGGAAAGCAGGTCGAGCTCGTCGAAGGCGAGTCGGCCCTACGCAGTTAGGAGGCACGTATGGGATTAGGCGCAACCGTCGGGGCGGATCTCCTCTCGGTTCCGTTCCCGAAGATGGTGTTCGACCTCGCTCAGGCGATCGCGAAAGGCCAGACCGCGCTCGACCGGTCCTCGCTGGCAACGCTGCGCGTGCTCGCCAAGACCGAGTTCGACTACGTCCCGGAGATCGTCGAGGTGATCCAAGCCGGAGACACGACGACGGCCGGCGGCGTCACGGTAACGGGAGTAGACGTGGTCCCTCAGAAGACGCGCTCGATCCCGCTCACCCTGCTGCAGGCGGGCTTGACCCCGAGCTTCTACCAGTTCACCGAGTCGGTGATCGAGGTGAAGATGGCGATCTCGAGCAAGGTCTCGACCCAGAGTGAGTTCGAGTTCGGCGTCGAGGCGACGGCCTCCGCGGGCTTCCTGTTCGCGTCAGGCTCCGTCTCGTCGCACGTCGACTTCCGCACGTCGAACACGTACTCGTACTCGGCAGAGGGCTCGAGCCTGTTGCGGACGACGCTGAAGCCGGTGCCGCCGCCTGCACGGATGATGCCGCGCTTCATCACCATCAACACGCTCGTTCAGCCCCCGCAGGTCACAACCAGCGAGTAGCGATGCCGACGATCGGAGAAGTCGGTTCCGAGCTCGCCGAGGTGCCGGTCGGCGACCTCTTGCGCAGCGTCGCGCAGGGGATCGCCGACGGGCAGACCGCGCTCGACGTCGCGGCGGTGAAGACCCTGATCGCCCTCGCGGCAACGAACGTGGAGCTGATCCCGGAGATCACGGAGGTGATCTCGCCGGAGACGCTGCAGGTGCAGACGGACGAGGGCACGATCGACGTGACCGGCGTCCGTGTCAGCGCCACCGCGGCGGAGCCGGTCGAGATGAGCGCGCTCCAGGCCGGGCTCGTGCCCGCCTTTTACCAGTTCGCCGAGGCGACGATCCAGCTGAAGCTCTCGGTGCAGCTGCGCGAGGTGCGGGAGACGCAGTCCCCGGAGCTCGGCCCGCGGATCCTGCGCGCGTTCGGGTCGAACGTGAACTTCCGGACGCAGAACACGTACTCGTACAGCGCCGACGCCTCGAGCTCGGTGACGGCGATCCTGCGTCCGGTGCCGCCCCCGGCCCGACTCGTGCCGACGACGATCACGGTGAACGAGCTGACGCAGCCACCGACGGTGACGATCACTGAGTGATGGCTGACGTCGGCAATGTCGTGGAGGTGTTCTCGGCCCCGCTCGAGGGACTGGTCGCCGCTCTCGGGCGGGACATCTCCTCCGCCCAGGCGGAGCTCGACCGGAACGCGCTCAGGGCGCAGGAGGAGATCGACTCCGATCCGCAGCTGGCCGGGCTCGGGCTCCAGGCGCCGTGGCACCAGCTCCCGCGGGTCGACTTCCAGGTCAAGCTGGCGCTGACGACTGCGGTGGAAGCCCCGGCGCAGCGGGCGGGCGCGGGCGCGCAGATCCGGCCGTCCGCGGTCAGGCTGATCGCCCAGCCGCTGAGCGCGGCCTACCAGAACCACTTCAACTACGACGTGAGCGGATCGAGCGAGCTGTCGATCTCTCTCGTGCCGGTGCCGCCGCCGCAGGTCGCGGCCGAGTCCACGATGCCGGCCCGGCTCGCTCCGGAGGACGCGCAGTCCCTGGCCCTGCGCATCCGCGGCGCCGGCTTCCGCAAGACCCGCGGCGAGCCTGCGGGGGGCTTCCGCCTCGACGTCAACTTCAATCCGCTCACACGGGAGTGGTTCGTGCTCCAGTACGATCCGAAGGCGCCCGAGAAGCGGCCCGTCGTGGCGGCGGTCGACGACGCAACCGGCGCCGTCCGCGTGATCAGGAGCTAGTCAATGGCGGAGATCGACGCGATCATCGAGCGGCTCGAGCGGCTCCGGAAGCGGACGAAAGACCGGGAGGAGAAGGCGGAGCTCGGCCGGATCGAGAAGGAGCTCCGCGCGCTCTTCAAGGAGCCTCCGCCGAGCATGAGCCCGCTGGACGTCGCGAACGCCTTCAGGCAGGTCGTCGAGCAGGTGCAGACCGAGGCGCGAGAGGCGCCCGGGGTCGGGACGACGATCAAGTCGCTCGACCTCGAGGTGAAGGCCTTCGTCCAGGTGAACGGCGACGGGGAGACAGCGCTCGCGTTCCCGAAGCCGGACGCGGAGGTGGACGCCTCGGCGCTCTCCACGCTGCGCGTCTCGTTTGGGGCCATTCCCAGCGCGGTGCCGCCCGAGCAGCAGCCGGGCTAGTCGTGGCGACGGAGCTCCAGCGCCTACGGCAGCGCATCGCCGCGCTCGAGACCGAGAAGCTCGAGCTGCACAAGCAGCGGGAGGAGCTCGCGCGCGTGAAGGCGGAGATCTCGCTGG
>VAXM01000064.1 GCA_005883335.1 Actinomycetota bacterium | reverse complement strand
GACGAGAACGGCGAGCCGCGGTCGCCCATTCTCAAGTTCCTGTCCGAGCCCGAGCTCGAGGCGATCCGCGCCGAGCCGGGCTCGACCGTCCTCTTCGGCGCGGACGAACCGGCGGTTGTCGCCCGCGCGCTCGGCGCGTTGCGCGAGCACCTCGGCGAGCGGCTGGGGCTCGTCCCGAGAGATGTGTGGCGCTTCGTCTGGATCACCGACTTTCCGCTCTTCGACTGGTCGGCGGTGCACCATCCGTTCACCCGTCTGACCCCGGAGTCGGAGGCGCTCCTCGACTCGGATCCCGGGCCGGCGCTTGCCGTCGCATACGACCTGGTCGGCAACGGCGAGGAGCTGGGCGGCGGCCCGCTCAGGATCCACGAGTCGGAGCTCCAGGCGAAGGTCTTCGACGTCCTGCAGCTCTCGCCCGAGCAGCAGCGGGACCGCTTCGGCTTCCTGCTCGAGGCGCTGAAGATGGGCGCGCCGCCGCACGGCGGAATCGCATTCGGCATCGATCGCATGCTGATGGTGCTCGCGCAGGAACCGAACCTCCGCGACACGATCGCGTTCCCCAAGAACCAGGCCGGCGTCGACCCGATGAGCGGCGCGCCCACGCGCGTCGAGGAGGAGCAGCTGGCCGAGCTTGGAATCCGTGTAGTGGTCGAGGACGAAGCCGGTTAAGCGCCGACTGTCCTCGGGCCGATACAGCAGTCATACTTACGGTCCGGTCGAGTCAGGAGAGGTAGCGGATGGCAACGGAAGGGCAAGGAAGAGCGTCGCAGGCACCTGCGCTGACGTCGCTGCCACGAGTCGACGACCTGCCGACCGAGCGCGACGGCTACGCGCGCGAGAAGGTCCGCGAGGCCTTCGAGGCCTTCCGGCGCCACACGACCCAGCTCCAGGTTCAGCTACGCGTCCTGCAGGCAGCAGGCCAGAGCGGTCTCGAGCCGACCGGCCATGCGGTGCGGATGGACGCGCTGCACATGATCCGAGCTGCCGCCGAGATGGCAGACACGATCGAGCGCGACGCCCAGACCGCGTCCGCCTCGCAGTTCCGCAAGACGGAGGAAGAGGTCACGCGGCGGCAGCGCGAGCTGCAGGAGCGCCAGGCGAACGTCGACAGCTACCGCAGCGAGAGCGAGCGCCAGCGGGCAGAGATGCTGAACGCAGCGAAGGCCGAGGCGCGGCAGACCGTCCAGGACGCAGAGCAGAAGGCTTCGCAGGAGATCAAGGAAGCCGAGTCGCGCGCGGCACGGCTACTCGAGCAGGCCCGCCACCAGGCGACCGAGCTGACGAACTCGGCGCGCTCCGAGGTCGAGCAGACCCTCGAATGGGCGCGTTCCCAGGCCGGCGCGATCATCAACCGGGCCCAGGAGGGCGCGGAGCAGCTGCTCGGCGCCGCCGGTCTCGGCGACGACGTGGTCGGCCGCGTGGCCGAGACGATCGTCGATGCCGCGAAGGCTGCGGCCGAGGGCAGCAGGGGCGCGAGCACACCTCGGGAAGAGGAGAGCACGCCGCCGCTCTCGCCGCCGGTCTCCCCGGGCCCACCGCCGCCCTCTCCCGCCGAGGAGAGCGAGGCCCAGCCGGAGCCGAAGGCCGAGGGCGACGGCAACGACGACGGATAGTCTGGCTTCGTGCTTCCGCGCCGGCTCGGAGCCCGGTTCGCGCTCGAGGCGCTTTTCCTCGTTCTCCTCGCCGTAGGCGCGGGGCTTGCCCACCTGCGTCCGCTCTACATCGTCGGCGTGATGGCGGCGGCCTGGGTGCTCGTCGCGCTGGCGGAGCTCACCGCCGAGCGGATCGACCGCTCGCCGCTCTCGTACCTGCTGCCGGAGCCGCGGGCGGACGAGCCGGAGCGCGTCTTCGGGCCTCGCCCCGAGGAGCGGACCATCGTCGCGCCGCTGGAACGCGAAGCGGAGGAAGAGCCCGCCGTAGTCGAGCCGGCGGGAGAAGAGTTGAAGCCCGAGGTGGAACCTGAGCCTGAGGCTGAACAGCAACCGGAAGCCGAGCCAGAGCCCGAGCCGTCACGACCGCGCCGGCTGCGCTCGCTCCTCCGGCGGCACGAGCCTGAGCGCGAGCTTGCCGAGCCGACGGCGCCGCGGCACGTGAAGCTTCTGCCGCGACGGACCGCGCCGGAGTCGAGCCGCGCCTCGCAGGAGGTCGCGGAGCTCTTCGGCGAGCGCGAGGAGCCGGCGAAACCGGAGGAGACCGGGACGTGAGACTGCGCCTGCGCCTGTCGCTCGTCAGGTTCCTGCTCGAGGCGTCCTTCCTCATCCTGGTCGCCGCAGCCGTGGGCCTCGCCGGCCTGGCACGCCTCTGGATCGCCGCGATCATGTTCTGCGCGTGGCTCCTCGTCGCCCTGCTCGAACGCGGCGAGACTCGCTCGGGAGTCATCCGGCGCACCGCCGGCGAGCCTGCCGCCGAGGAAGAACAGCTGCCCGAGCCCGAGCCCGAGCTGGAGCCGGAGCCCGAACCCGAACCGGAGCCCGAACCTGAGCCGGAGCCGGAGCCGGTGGTGCTCGCAGCGGTACCGGAGCCCGAGCCTGAACCGGAGCCCGAACCAGAACCGGAGCCGGAGCCCGAGCCCGAGCCCGAGCCGGAGATCGTCGTCCCGCTCGTGCAGCGCGAGGTGACTCCCCGGCAGTGGAACATCTGGGATCTCGAGCGCATCGCCGCCGAGACGCAGGGCCGCGATGCCGCTCAATCCTTCCGGCGAGGTGCCGATCGAATTCGACTCGCTCGTCAGGGACGCGTTCGGGGCCGACCTCGCCGACCTGCCCGCGCAGCGCCACGGATGAGCCCGGCACTCGCGCAGCGAGAGATCGCGCTCGCCGGTGTCGCGTTGCTGGCGGCGATCGTCTCGCTGGCCCTGACGTCGCACGGCGACGGCTCGAAGACCCGCGGGCTCATCCAGCCGATGACGCTCAACGGCAGCTGGCGGGTGAGCCTTGCCGGAGCAGAGCCCGTGCAGTACGGCCGTCGCACCAACTGCTCGATCCTCCTACGTCCGAACACGATCGGCGTCACCGACTCCGTGCTGCCCTGCGGGATCAAGCTCTACGTCGCGTACGGCAACAGCCCGGAGATCCTGACGCAGGTGATCGAGCGCAAGCCCGTCCCGCCGGGACGGAAGTTCGAGCTGACGCCCAAGCTCGCCGAAAGGCTCGGCATCGACGGCGTCCAGAGGATCCGCTGGGTCTTCGCCGGCGAGGCCAGTCGCTAAAGTAAGAGTGCTCGAGCCTGTACGTGGCCGGGTCTTCAATGTAGAACCAACACCGATGCAGAGGGAGCCTTCGTTCGACCCGAGGTGCAGAGCGCCGGAGGCGACGTGGCACCCACCTGGCTAGTCCAGGTTCGCAGCGGGCCCGGAACATCGGCAGGCTGGAGTTTGAGCGGGGGGACCTCGGTTCCCCCGTTCGCCTTGTTGTCGCTGCGACGACACGACGCGCTAGCCTGGCTGCATGCTCGAGGTCGTAGGCGATTCGTCGCGCGACGGCCGCTGGGCGCTCGTCCGGCTCACCCTCGACGGTGACCGGATCGCGAGCGCCGAGGCGGAGGGGCTCGAGCGGCCGCTCGAGGGCCTGGCGCTGCTCGATGCGGCGGCTGTCGGGGGCGACGAGCTCGCCGTGGACGCGCTAGCGAACGCGCTCGGGCCGGTGTTCCGTGCGACACCCGATCCGGGACGCGTGGCCGTCGCGATGAGCGGCGGCGTCGACAGCGCTGTCGCTCTCTTGCGCGCGGGCCCGAACGCGATCGGGGTCACCCTGCGCCTCTGGCTCGACCCGAAGGGGCCGGACACCGAGCGCGCCTGCTGCTCGCCCGAGGCCGTGCTCGCGGCGCGCGCCACCTGCCACGCCATGGGCCTGCCGCACGTGACGCTCGACCTGCGCGAGGAGTTCCGGCGCGCCGTCGTCGGGCCCTTCGTCCGCGGGTACGCGGCCGGCGAGACGCCGAACCCGTGCATCCGCTGCAACGGGAGCTTCCGCTTCGCCGAGCTGCTCGACTTTGCCGAGCGGGCGGGCGCCTGGCGGCTCGCCACCGGCCACTACGCGCGCATCGTCCGTCATCGCGGCCGGCTTCTCCTCGCACGCGCCGAAGACCCGCGCAAGGACCAGTCGTACATGCTCGCCAGGCTCGACCCGCGCCTGCTCGAGCGGATCTGGTTTCCGCTGGGCGAGCAGACGAAGGAGCAGACGCGGGCCGAAGCGGCGGCGGCCGGGCTCTCGGTTGCGGGCCGCTCCGAGAGCCAGGAGGCGTGCTTTCTCGCCGGCGGCGACTACCGCGGGTTCCTCGAGCGGCACGGGCTCACGAGTGCCGAGGGCACGTTGGTGGACGAGGCCGGTCGAGAGCTTGGTCGCCACTCCGGCTTCTGGCGCTTCACTCCCGGCCAGCGCCGCGGGCTCGGCGTCTCGAGCCGCGAGCCGCTCTACGCGCTCCGCAGCGATCCGGAGGCGAACACCGTCGTCGTCGGCCCGCGCTCGTCGCTCGCCACGCAGGAGATCGACGCACGTGGAAGGCTCTACGTCCCGGTCGAGCGCGCGGAAGTCAAGCTGCGCTACCGCTCGCCGGCCGTGTCCGCAGACGTCGCCGCGACCGAGACCGGCTTCAGGCTCCACATGGACGAGCCTGCCTACGGAGCCGCGCCCGGACAGGCGGCGGTGCTGTACGAGGACGGCGCGGTCGTCGGCGCCGGAACCATCCGCGTGCCGGCCGGCCGAAACCCCGGAGTTCGCTCGGACGTTGAAGTGAACGGCACATGACCGGCGACGAAATCATCCTCACGATTCCCTCCGAGCAGCAGTTCCGCGAGGTCGCGCACCTCGTGCTCGCCGGGGTCGCAGCGCGCCTCGACCTGACCTTCGAGGGGCTCGACGACCTCGAGACGGCGCTCGACGCCGTGCTCGAACGGTGCCAAACCAACGGCGAGGTGACCGTCAAGCTCCGGATCGAAGACGGCTCGATCCGGGCCGCGGTCGGCCCGCTTTCGGTCGAGCCGCTCCGGACCGAGCTCGAGCTGGACCCAGGTGAGGCGGTGACGCTGCGCCGGGTCCTCGACACCGTCGTCGACGGCTACAAGCTCGACCCGGACGGCTGGCTCGAGCTGAGCAAGCGTCTGGAAGCGGAAGGCGACAGCCGCTGATGCCAGAGAGCGACAAGGTCCTCCTGCGCCGTTACCACGAAGAGGGCGACCTCTCCGCGCGTGAGCAGCTGATCGAGCAATACATGTCGCTCGTCCGCTCGCTGGCCCGCCGCTACGCCTACCGCGGCGAGCAGCTCGACGACCTCGTCCAGATCGGCGCGATCGGGCTGATCAAGGCGATCGACCGCTTCGACCTCAACCGCGGGGTCGAGCTGACCACGTACGCGACGCCGAACATCATCGGCGAGATCAAGCGGCACTTCCGCGACCGCGGCTGGTCGGTGCGCGTCCCGCGCGGGCTGCAGGAGCTCAACATCCAGCTCTCGCGGTTGCTGGAGGAGCTGACCGTGCAGCTCGGCCGCTCGCCGACGATTCCGGAGCTCGCCAAGGCGGCCGGGGTCACGGACGAGGAGGTGCTGGAGGCGCTCGAGAGCGAGCGCGCCTACAGCTCGCTCTCCCTCTCTGCGGGCACGAGCCAGGACGAGGAGGGCTCGCTCGACCCGCTCGAGTCAATCGGCACTGAGGAGCCGCGATACGAGATCTCCGAGGACATGGCCGTCCTAGCGCCCGGCTTCAAGGCCCTCGACGAGCGCGAGCGGCGGATTCTGCACCTGCGCTTCTTCGAGGGCCTGACCCAGTCGCAGATCGCGCAGCATGTCGGGATCTCGCAGATGCACGTCTCGCGGCTGATCCGCCGGTCGCTCGAGAAGATCCGTGCCGAGATCGCGCTCGAGGAAGAGACCGAGCCCGAGCCGCGCGCGGCCAAGGGCTAAGCATCGCAAGCGATGCTTTTCAGCACCGGCCGAGCCGGCAGGGGCCGGCACGGCCTTCAAGGCCAGGCATCGCAGGCGATGCCCCGGCCACTACCTAGAATCATCCTCGTGCAAACGACCGCCGAGCTACGCGCGGGCTACCGCGCCTTCTTCGAGTCCAAGGGCCACGTGTTCCGGCCCTCGGCGTCGCTGATCCCTGCTGCCGATGACCGCTCGACGCTGCTGGTATCGGCCGGGATGCAGCCGCTGATGCCGTTCTTCCTCGGCTTTCAGGAGCCGCCCGCCGAGCTGCTGACGACCGTGCAGAAGGTTTTCCGCACCCCTGACATCGACGAGGTCGGGCTCGACACCTTCCACCTGACCTTCTTCGAGATGCTCGGGAACTTCTCGTTCGGCCAGTACTTCAAGGAAGGGGCGATCGACCTCGCCTGGGAGTTCATGTTCGAGCACATGAAGCTCGACTTCGACCGCATCTGGGTGACCGTCTTCGCCGGCGACCCGGAGCTCGCGCTCGAGGAGGACGAGGTCGCGATCGGGCTCTGGGAACGCAAGGGCATGCCGCCGGAGCGAATCGTCCGCCTGCCGCGCGCGGACAACTTCTGGTCGGTCGGCGGCCCGGGCCCGTGCGGGCCCGACTCGGAGATCTTCTACGACTGGGGCGAGGCCGTCGGCTGCCGTCGGCCAGAGTGCGCGCCCGGATGCAACTGCGACCGCTTCCTCGAGTTCTGGAACCTCGTCTTCATGGAGTTCGACCTGCACGCGGACGGGACGCTGACGGCGCTGCCGAAGCAGAACATCGACACCGGGATGGGGCTCGAGCGCACCGCGCGGATCCTGCAGCAGGTCCCTTCGGTCTACGACACCGACGGCTACCAGGAGATCATGAGCTGGCTCGCCGAGAGCTCCGGTGTCGCGTACGGCGACAGCGAGGAGGCGACGAAGGCCCACCGGATTCTCGCCGACCACGGGCGCGGCATGACCGTCCTCGCCGGGGACGGCGTCGTGCCCGAGAACGAGGGCCGCGGCTACGTGATGCGGCGGATCATTCGGCGCGCCGTCCTACAGGCCGGGCGCATCGGGGTCGAGCCGCCATTCCTGGCCGGGCTCGCGGACGTGGTCGTCGGGCAGATGGGCGAGGCGTACCCCGAGCTGCGCGATCGGCAGGACGAGATCAGCCGCGTGCTGCGCGAGGAGGAGGAGCGCTTCTCGGAGACGCTCGCACGCGGACTGCGGCTGTTCGAAGAGGTTGCGGGTGCAAACGGGATCTCAGGTGCGGACGCCTTCAAGCTCCACGACACCTACGGCTTCCCACTCGAGCTGACCGAGGAGCTTGCGCGGGAGCGAGGGCTGAGCGTCGACGTCGACGGGTTCCGGCAGCTGATGGAGGAGCAGCGGGAGCGGTCGCGGCGCGCGGCTCCCTCCGTGGACGTCCGCGTCAGCGGCGACGTGCGCAGCGAGTTCGTCGGCTACGAGGAGACGGACGTGCTGACGGCGATCCTGGCGTACGAGGATCTCGGCGACGGCCGCTTCCAGGCGAAGCTGGAGCGCTCGCCCTTCTACCCGGAGGGCGGCGGGCAGGTCTCGGACACCGGCTACATCGAGAACGAGGAGACCGGCGCGCGCGCCGAGCTCGTCGCCGCGACGCGGCTGCCGGACGACGACCAGGTGCTCACGTTCGAGGGCGAGGGTTTCGGCGCGGGGATGCGCGTGCGGGCAGTGGTTCCGTGGTCTGTGCGGTTCCCGACGATGGCGAACCACACCGCGACGCACCTGCTCCACAAGGCGCTCCAGGACGTGCTCGGCGAGCACGCGCGGCAGGCGGGGTCGGCGGTTCGCCCGGACAAGCTGCGCTTCGACTTTCCGCACCCCCAGGCGCTCACCTCGGAGGAGCGCGCCGAGGTCGAGCGGCGCGTGAACGAGAGGGTCTTCGCCAACCTCCCGGTGCGCGCGTTCATCGTCCCGATCGACGAGGCGCGGCGGCTCGGCGCGATGATGCTGTTCGGCGAGAAGTACGGCGACGAGGTTCGGCTCGTCGAGATCGCGGGCTACTCGCGCGAGCTCTGCGGCGGCACCCACGTGCGGGCGACCGCGGAGATCGGGCCGTTCGCGATCCTGAGCGAGAGCTCGATCGGCTCCGGCACGCGCCGGATCGAGGCGGTGACCTCGGGCGAGGCATACGCCTGGCTGCACGCGCGGGCCCTTGAGGCCGATGAGCTGCGCGGCGAGCTCGAGCGGGCGCGGCGCGAAGGCCCGCGGGTCGAGAAGCCGCAGGCGGTGGAGCTCGAGCCGAGCAGCGAAGAGGAGATCGGCGGCGTGAACGTCTTCGTCGGGCGCGCGTCGGGGGTCGGCGGGGACGCGCTGCTGGCCGAGTCCGACCGGATCAAGCGGGAACGCGCGCCGGCCGCAGTCGTGCTCGGGTCGAACGAGGA
Organism: Actinomycetota bacterium; assembly: GCA_005883335.1. Taxonomy (GTDB): domain Bacteria; phylum Actinomycetota; class Thermoleophilia; order Gaiellales; family Gaiellaceae; genus AC-32. The sequence goes on along the minus strand of VAXM01000064.1, from coordinate 8,657 downwards.
CGGGCGCGTCCACCTCGTTGCCAACTTCGACCGCTCGCTCGAGGGCCGGATCGACGCGGTCGCCGTGATCCGCGAGGCCGCGGCGGAGGTCGGCGGCGGTGGCGGCGGTCGTCCGACGATGGCGCGCGCGGGCGGGAAGAACCCGGAGAAGCTCGGGGACGCGCTGGCGAAGGCGGAGGAGGCCCTGCGCCGGGCGCTAACGTGAAAGTGATCGCGGTCGACTACGGCTCGGCGCGCACTGGTGTCGCCGTCTCGGATGCGACCGGGACGATCGCGCGCCCGCTCGGCGTCGTCGAGCGCGCGGGCGGCGAGGCCGGGCTGAACCGGCTCGTGGAGCTGATCCGCGCCGAGGAGGCGGAGCGCGTCGTCGTCGGCCTGCCGCTGACGCTTCGCGGCGAGCGCGGTGCGCAGGCGCAGGAGACAGAGACCTTCGTCGAGGCCTTGCGCGCGGCGGTCGACGTCCCGGTCGAGAGCTTCGACGAGCGCTTCACGACCCGGCTCGCGCAGACACACGGTCCGGGACCGGACGATGCGCGGGCCGCGGCACACCTGCTGTCCAGCTATCTCGAGTGGTCGAGCGCCGGCCGGGAGTAATGCCGCCGCGGCCCCGGCCGCCGAGGCGCACGCCGCGCTCGGTCGTCTACCGGCGCCGGCTCGTGGCGCTCGGCGTGCTGATCGCGGGCTTCGCGATCGCGTGGGCGATCGTGAGCAGCTTCGGCGGCAGCGGAAAGGGCAAGCAGGCGACGACGGCCCCGCTCGCGCCGCGGCCGTTCAAGGTCGTGTTCCCGGAGGGCTTCACGCGCGCGCAGATGGCCCAGCGCGCGAGCGCGGTCGCGCAGATCGCCAAGCGCGAGCGGGGCCGGGCCCCGGCGCTGGCGGGCCGTTCCTACCTGGCCGTCACGAGGCTTCCGCGCCGTGAGCCGGGCTTCGGCCGCAAGCGGTATCCACTCGAGGGTTTTCTCTTCCCGGCCACGTACGACTTCACGATCCACTCGACGGCGGCACAGCTCGTCGCCCAGCAGCTCGACGCGTTCCGGCGAAACTGGGCGAAGGTCAACCTCCGCTACGCGACGCGGAAGAATCTGACGCCGTACGACGTGCTCACGATCGCGTCGATGATCGAGCGCGAGACCGCTGCCCCCGAGGAACGGCAGCTCGTCGCCGCGGTGATCTACAACCGGCTGCACCTGAACATGCCGCTCGGGATCGACGCGACGCTCCGCTACGGGCTCCACATTCCGCCGACCGAGTCGATCCACCAGTCCCAGCTGGACAGCACGAGCCCGTTCAACACCGGCAAGCGCCCCGGCCTGCCGCCGACGCCGATCGCGAACCCCGGCCTCGCGTCGATCCAGGCCGCTGCCCACCCAGCGCACGTGGACTACCTCTACTACGTGCGCAAGCCGGACAAGAAGCACCACTTCTTCACCGCCAGCGTGACCGCCTTCGACCGTTACAAGGCCGAGCACGGCTACCGGTGAACGTCGCTCTGCTTGGGCAGCCGGTGGCGGAGTCGCTCTCGCCCCGCATGCAGAACGCCGCGTTTGCGGCTGCAGGGCTCGATTGGAAGTACGTTGCGCTCGAAGTGCCGCCGCCGGAGCTGCGGGAGGCCGTCGAGCGGCTCGTGTCCGAGGGATTTGCGGGCGGGAACGTGACGATTCCGCACAAGCGGGCGGTGGTCGAGCTCTGCGACGAGGCTGAGGGCGACTCGGTGAACACGCTGGTCGTTCGCGACGGCCGGGTGCTCGGCTACAACACGGACAAGGAGATCGTGGCCGGAGTCGAGGCGCAGCGCGTCTGCCTGATCGGCGCCGGTGGCGCCGCGCAGGCGCTTCTGCCGGCCGTGGCCGGCGAGGTGCGAGTGTTCTCCCGGAGCGGCGAGTGGCCGCCGGACGCCGAGGGCGCTGATCTGATCGTGAACGCAACACCGGTGCGGGACGAGCTGCTCGTCGAGCCGCGGGCAGAGCAGGCCGTCGTCGACCTCGCGTACTACGCCGACGGCCGTCCGACCGCGCTGGTTTCCGCCGCGCGTGAGGCGGGGTGTCGCGGCGGCGTCGTTCGAGCTGTGGACGGGGGTCGAGGCGCCGGTCGGCGCGATGCGAGCGGCCCTAGGGTTAGCGCCATGACGCTCGAACTGACGACCGCGGGCGAGTCGCATGGGCCGGCGCTCTTGGCGATCGTGACCGGCCTGCCGGCGGGGCTCGTGCTCGACCGCGACGCCGTTGACGCCGACCTGGCGCGGCGGCAGGAGGGCTACGGACGCAGCCCGCGTCAGAAGCTCGAGCGCGACCAGGTCGAAGTGCTCGCAGGGCTCCGGCACGGGCGGACGCTGGGAACGCCGCTCGCGCTCGTCGTCCGCAACCGCGATCACGCGAACTGGGAGTGGGGGATGAGCCCGTGGCCGCCCGAGGGCGAGGCCTCCGGGAAGGGAGCCAAGCCCGTGACGCTGCCGAGGCCCGGTCACGCTGACCTGGCCGGCGCGCTGAAGTTCGGCCTGGCCGACGCACGTGACGCGCTGGAGCGGGCAAGCGCGCGGCAGACGGCGGTCGCGGTCGCGGCCGGGGCGGTGGCCAAGGCGCTGCTCGGCGAGATCGGCGTCTCCGTTGAGGGTCGCGTCGTCTCGGAGGATCTGGAGCAGCGAATCGACGAGGCGCGGGCCGAGCGCGACACCGTCGGTGGAGTGGTCGAGGTCGTAGGGCGCGGGGTGCCGCCGGGGCTCGGCTCCTACGCCACCAAGGACGAGCGGCTCGACGCGCGGCTCGCGGCGGCGCTGATGGGAATCCAGGCGGTCAAGGGGGTCGAGATCGGGGCGGGCTTCGAGCTGGCTGAGCGGCGTGGCTCGGCGGCGCACGACGAGATCCTCGCCGACGAGCAGGGCGCGCTCTATCGCGAGACGAACCTCGCGGGCGGGATCGAAGGCGGCGTCTCGAACGGGGAGGAGGTCGTCGTGCGCGCGGCGATGAAGCCGCTGCCGACGCTGATGCGGCCGCTCCGCTCGGTCGACCTCGAGACGGGCGAAGCCGGCGAGGCTCTGGTCGAGCGCAGCGACGTCGCGGCTGTCGAGGCGCTCGCGGTGGTCGCGGAAGCGGCGGTCGCCTTCGAGCTCGCGCGGACGGCCCGGGAGAAGTTCGGCGGCGACTCGCTCTCGGACTTCGTCGGCGCCTGGCGCGCCTACGTGGAGCGCATCCCATGGCGCACGCGCTAGACCGGCACGTCGCGCTGATCGGCTTCATGGGCGCGGGCAAGTCGACGCTCGGCGCCGAGATCGCGCAACGGCTCGGCCGGCGGCTCGTCGACCTCGACCGCGAGATTGCGCAGACGGCCCGGCAGACGGTGCCTGAGCTGTTCGAGCAGCGAGGGGAGGCCGAGTTCCGCGTGCTCGAGGCTCACGCGACGATCGAGGTTCTCGAGCACGAGCGGCCGGCGGTTCTGGCGCTCGGTGGCGGCGCGGTCGAGACGCCTCGCATCCGGCGCGCGCTCCGCGAGCAGGCGCTGACGGTGTGGGTCGACGTCGATCCGGCGACGGCCTGGGGACGTGTCGGCGGCGGCGGGCGGCCACTGGCGCGGGACGAGGAGAGCTTCCGGGGGCTCTACGAGCGGCGCCGGCCGCTCTACGAGGAGTGCGCGGACGTGACCGCCTCGGAGGCGGAGGCGGTCGTGCTGGCCGCCGCCGGGATCGTCGTCGAGGAGGGAAGCGTCGCGCGGCTCGCCGAGCTCGTGCCGGCGGGTGAGGTCGAGGTGCTCGCGGACGCGACGGTGCTCGGGCTGCACGGGCCGCCGCTCGAAGCACCGGTCCATGCGCTGCGGGCGGGCGAGGAGGCAAAGAGCTTCGGGGCGGTGGAGCGGATCTGGCGGGAGCTGCGGCTCGACCGGAACGGGATCATCGTGGCGTTCGGGGGCGGCTGCACGACCGACGCGGCCGGGTTCGCGGCCGCGGCTTTCCTGCGCGGAATTCGGTGGGTCGCCGTGCCGACCACGCTCGTTGGCCAGGTCGACGCCGCGATCGGCGGGAAGACTGCGGTCAATCTGCCGGAGGGCAAGAACCTGATCGGCGCTTTCCACTGGCCCGAGGTGAGCGTCATCGACCCGGGCCTGCTCGCGACGCTGCCGGAGGCCGAGCGGCGGGCGGGGATGGCGGAGGTCGTCAAAGCCGGGCTGCTCACCGGCGAGCCGTTCTGGGAGCTGCCGGAGGTAGAGCTCGTGCGGCGCTGCGCGGCCTACAAGGCGGCGGTGTGCCTGCGCGATCCGTTCGAGCGCGGCGAGCGAGCCGTGCTGAATCTGGGCCACACGTTCGCGCACGCGCTCGAGACGGCGGCGGGCTACGCGGGGGTGAGTCACGGCGAGGCGGTCGCGCTGGGGCTGCTCGCGGCGCTGCGGCTCTCCGGGCTCGACACCGCGCCGGTCGAGGAGACCCTTTCGCCGGAGCGCGTGCGCGTGAACCGCGACGCGGCGTGGGCCGCGCTGGCGCGGGACAAAAAGGCACGCGAGGGCAAGCCGCGGCTCGTCCTGCTGGAGGCGCCCGGGAAACCGGCCATCGGCGTCGAGCGCCCGGAAGCCGAAGTGCGGGCCGCGCTGAACGACCTAATCGCCGAATAGGTGACGCTTCTGTGACGGTGGCTGCCGCCGTACGGCCGCAAAGAGCGAGCTTGCGTCACGAACTGATGACCAATTCGTGACGCTTTCGAGTGGGTGTCTGGCACCGGGGTAGAGTCCACGGCATGCGCGTGGCTGTGCTCAACGGGGTCAACCTCGACGTTCTCCACCGCCGCGACCCAGCGCTCTACGGCGGGCTCAGCCTCCAAGAGCTCGAGGGCCGCATCGAAGCGTGGGCGCGCGAGCTCGAGCTTCAGGCCGAGTGCCGCCAGACGAACAGCGAGGGCGAGTACGTCACGTGGTGCCACGACGCGCTCGACTGGGCGGGCGGCGTGATCGCGAACCCCGGGGCCTGGTCGCACTACAGCTACGCGATCCGCGACGCGCTCGAACTGTTCGACGCGCCCCTGGTCGAGGTGCACCTCTCCGACATCACGCAACGCGAGCGGTGGCGACGTCAATCGGTGCTCGAGGACATCGCCGCCGAGCGCGTGATCGGCAAGGGCCCGGACGGATACCGGCAGGCGCTCGAGTTCCTCGCCCAGGGCCGCGCGTGAACGAGCGAGTCGACCGATTGCGCGAGGGCCTCGAAGAGCCCCTTCTCGTCTCGACCCCGGCGAACATCTGCTACCTCACCGGCTTCTCGAGCTCGAACGCGGCGATGCTGGTCGAGCCGGAGCGCATCCGCGTCTTCAGCGACTTCCGCTACTCGTCGGCCGGCAAGGCGCTCGAGCGCGACGGCGTCGAGTTCGTCGAGACCAACCGGAACCTCTACGCCGGCCTCGCCGAGCTGCTCGAGGGCCGGATCGGCTTCGAGGCGACGACCGTCACCTACGCCGAGTACGAGACGCTCGCCGCGGGCGGGCTCGAGCTCGCGCCCCGTCGCGGTCTCGTCGAAGCGCTGCGGGCCGTGAAGGACGAGGGCGAGCTCGACGCGATCCGTGCCGCCGCCGCGGTCACGAACGAGGCCCTCGAACGCTTCGCGCAGGAGCGGTTCACCGGCCGCAGCGAGCGCGAACTCGCGTGGAAGCTGGACGAGCTCTTCCACGGGCTCGGCGCGAAAGGCCCAGCCTTCGAGACCATCGTCGCCGGCGGACCGAACGGGGCGCTCCCGCACAGCCGGCCAACCGAGCGCGAGATTCAGCCCGGCGAGACCGTGGTCGTCGATGCCGGCGCGCTCGTCGACGGCTACTGCGCCGACTGCACCCGCACCTTCGCAACCGGTCCGCTGCCCGACCGGTTGAAGGACGCCTACGCCGTCTGCCTCGAGGGCCAGCAGACGGGGCTGCAAGGCGTCCGGGCGGGAACGAACGGAATCGACGCCGATGCGTCCGCTCGAACGGTGATCGACCGCGCCGGCTTCGGCGAGCAGTTCGGCCACGGCCTCGGCCACGGGGTCGGCATCGAGGTGCACGAGGCGCCGAGACTGAGCCGCGAATCGTCCGACACACTCGCGGCCGGCAACGTCGTCACGGTCGAGCCCGGGATCTACCTTCCGGGTGTAGGCGGCATCCGGATCGAGGACCTCGTCGTCGTCACGGAAGACGGTCCCGAGATCCTCACGCGCTTCACCAAGGACTTCGTGACGGTCGACTAGACTGCCCGCCCGTCGTGGCAGAGACCATCAACACAAACCAGTTCAAGAACGGGATGCACATCGAGCTCGACGGCTCGGTCTGGCGCATCCTCGGGTTCCAGCACGTCAAGCCGGGCAAGGGCGGCGCCTTCGTCCGCTCGCGCTTGCGCAACCTCGACTCCGGCGCCGTCGTCGACAAGACCTTCCGCGCCGGCGAGAAGTTCCCGCGCGTGCACACCGAGGTCAAGGACGTGCAGTACCTCTACGACGCGGGCGACGAGGTCGTCTTCATGGACAACGACACGTACGAGCAGTTCTCGCTCCCGCACGCCGCGGTCGAGGACGCGCTGCCGTACCTGGAGCCCTCCGGCTCGGTGCAGATCCTCTGGGTCGACGGCCGCCCCGCCGGCGTCCAGCTGCCGTCCGCGGTCGAGCTCGCGGTCGCCGAGACCGACCCTGGTGTCCGCGGTGACACCGTCTCCAACGTGACGAAGCCGGCCAAGCTCGAGACCGGTGCCGTCGTGCAGGTCCCGCTCTTCGTGAACGCGGGCGACCGGATCAAGGTCGATCCGCGCGAAGGCCGCTACATCTCGCGCGCCTAAGGCGTCGCTTGCGACGCCGACCAAAGAGGCCGTGCCGGCTTTGCCGGCGCGGCCGTCCAACGCACCATCTGGGATCGACAACAGTGGCGCCTCCTATCGAGATCGCCTCCTAGCCGCGGTACGCTCCGCGACGTGCCCGTCTTGGTCGACACGACCATTCGGCTGCTCGGCCAGGAGCCGCTCGCCGGGCGGATGCCGACCGCAGACCTGCTCCAGCTCGCCGAGACCCTCGACTCCGCCGGCTTCGCGTACCTCGAGGTCTCCGGCGGCGGCGTCTTCGACACGGCGGTGCGGCGCGGGATCGAGAGCCCGTGGGAGCGGATCCGGGCCCTCAACGCGCGCACGACGACGCCGCTCGCGATGGCGCTGCGCGGCCGCTTCCTCGTCGGCTCGCGCCCGGTCGGGAGCGACTTCGCGCGGCGCTTCGTCGCCTCAGCCGCCGAGAGCGGGATCGAGGTCTTTCGACTACACGACCCGCTGAACGACGTCGAGAACCTGCGCGAGGCGGGCGAGGCAATCACGAAGGCCGGCAAGGAATTCGACGCCGGTCTCGTCTACGGCTCCGGCTACACCGGCGAGATCGACGCGCTGGTCGAGCAGGCCCGCAAGCTGCCCGACCTCGGCGCGAGCCGCGTCCTGGTCCACGACCCGTCCGGGTCGCTCGAGCCGCAGCAGGCGCGGGAACTGACCGCGACGCTCGCGGAGAAAAGCGGGCTCGCCGTTGGCCTCTACTGCCAGGGCGCCGCCGGCAACGCGCTCGCCGCCGGGCTCGAGGCCGCGCGGGGCGGCGCAGATTTGATCGCGTGCGCCGTGTACCCGGTCGCGCTGACGATCCATCGCGTCTCGGGAGAAGCGGCCGCCAAGGCGCTCGCGGGCCTCGGGCTCGACCCCGGCGTCGACGTGGAGGCGCTGTGGCGTGCCTCGGAGATCGTGGACGAGCACATCGGCGACGCGCCCGTGACGCCGCTCGCGCCGCGCGTCGCCGTGCGCGCGGCCGAGCACCGGCTTCCCTCTGGCCTCGTGGCCGCGCTCGACGCCCAGCTCCGGACCCTCGGCGCCGGCGACCGGCTCGACGAGGTGCTCGACGAGCTCGCCCGGATCCGCGAGGAGGTCGGCTGGCCGCCGCTCGCGGCGCCGATCGGCCAGATCCTCGGCTCGCAGGCCCTCCTGCATGTCCTCTCGGCCGCGCGCTACCAAACTGTCGTCGACGAGCTGAAGAGACTCATTGAGGGCCGCTTCGGCAGCCCACCCGGCCCGATCGACCCCTCGGTGAGTCGGGCGGTGGAGCTCGTCTCCGGCGGTCCGGCCCCCGAGGAGGAGCCGGTCGACCTCGAGCAGCTGCGCGTCGAGGCGAAGGAGCTCGCCTCGAGCGAGGAGGAGCTGCTCCTGCTCGCGCTCTTCGGCGACGAGGCCGAACCGCTGCTGCAGACGATCCGCGGGCGCTCGCAGCGGGACGAGAGTCTCGGCGCAGGCGGCATCGACCAGACCCGGGCCGAGCGCATCCGCGAGATCGTCCGCATCGTCCAGGAGTCGGGTGTGGGGGAGGTGACGATCGAGGACTCGGGGATGCGCGTCTCGGTCCGGCGAACTCCGGAGGCGCTGGAGCCGCGCCTCGCCGCCTCGGCGGCAGAGCAAGAGGCCGGCGAGCGCGGGCCCGCGAGTCCCGCCTCGAACGGCAACCTCCGCATCGAGGCGCCGATGGTCGGGGTCTTCTACCGCGCCCCGCAGCCGGGCGCGCCGCCCTTCGTGGAGGAAGGCGACACCGTCGCGCCCGGGCAGACGCTCTGCATTCTCGAGGCGATGAAGCTCATGAACGAGATCAAGACCGATGCGGCCGGCATCGTGCTCGCGATCCACGTGCGCAACGCCGAGCCGGTCGAGTTCGG
>VAXM01000063.1 GCA_005883335.1 Actinomycetota bacterium | reverse complement strand
CGGCCGCCGCCTCGATCACCTCGACCCCGCTCGCTAAGGCGTCGCTTGCGATGCCGACCTCAGGACGCACGGGCTCTGCCCGTGCGTCCGTCTGAAATGACCGATCGACACGAGAGGAATCCACGCTGACGTGTTAGCGAGCCGCTTAGGCCGGCGCTGGTTGCTAGCTTGGCGTTGTGGCCGAGACTGCCGCCCAGTCGTTTCAGCCCGTGGTCTGCCCCCACTGCGGGAAGGAGTTCGAAGCCGAGCTCCTCGTCGATCCCTCGGCACCGGACTCGCGCGGGTTCAAGTGCCCGCACTGCCGTCTTTTCGTGCCCGCCGAACGGGCGAAAGACCCCGAAGGCGCCTAGCTAGAAAACGAGACGCGTAGCTCGCGCAGTTGCGGGGCCGACGAGCTGCCTGAGACCAGGAAGGCGCGCACCGAATTGCGCCCCGGCCGGAAGGCCGACTCCGGCACGAGCGCCGAGAAGTGCGGTCCCCGGTAGACGAGCGAGACCGCGGCGATCCGGCCGTTGAGCGCCACCGCGATCGCATCTCCGGGATGCAACCCCGAGACAGGCCCCGTCAGCGGTGACGGGATCAGCTGAGACCGCTTCGGGAACGAGCGCACGAGCTTGCTGCCCACGGCGTCGATCGTCGCGGAAGCCGAGACCGAGCCCGCGATCTGCAGCGAGCCGAGCGGCTTTCCGACGAGGCCGCGGTAGCGCCCCGTCCCCGCGAGCTCCGGGCCCCAGGAGCCGCTGCCGAAGAGCACGAGCTTGCGCTGCCGCGCCTTCTGCCGCAGCGCCTGCGCAGCGGAGAACGAGGTCGCGAACTTGCCGACCTTCACCGTGGGCGATCCCGGCCCGTCGAGTAGTGCCGACCGGCCGTCGTGCTTCCACTGCACCTTCACGCCCAGCACGGAGGCGATCGTCGGCAGCACGTCGACGCTCGTCACGTGCCGCTCGACGACCCGGCCCTGGTCCTGGCCCGGCAGCTTGACGAACAGCGGGATGAAGGCGATGTCGCCGAGGTTCGTCCGTGTCGGGTCGCGCCGGCTGTCGCCGCCGCGGAAGCTGTCGCCCTCGTCGACGGTCACGACGACGAGCGCCTTGTTCCAGAGGCCGGTCCCGTGCAGCTTGTCGATGAACCGCCCGAGCAGCTTGTCGGTGAAGCCCGCCTGCAGCAGGTGCCGCTGCCAGGCCTGCTCCGCAAGCCCCTCGTTCCACCACGTCTCCTCCGTGCGGCCCGGCGCCCGCGGAACCGCGACCGCGCGCACCTGCCCGGACGGGAAGTAGAGCCACGGCCCGTGCGGGAAGAGGATGTGCAGGTAGTCGAGCGAGGGCGTCGCACCGGGGGCGCGCAGCCGCGCGAGCCAGCGGTTGAAGTCGTGTAGCCGGCCGATGTAGAACGTCTTCAGGTTCACCTTCGGGAGCTTCGCCTGCTCCTCGAGCTGCTTGCCGGTATCGGCGCCGAAGTCCGCCCACGACTCGTCGATCGGGGGCAGGCGCTCCTCCAGCGAGGGAGGCGCGATCAGGTGCAGGTAGACCGTCCGGGCATCGGAGTAGAGCGACGAGAGTCGCTTGCCGGTTTTCTGCCGCTTCCGCTTGCAGAGCCGCGACGGGCAGAGCTGGGTCTGCGTCTCGACGACGTGCATCCGGTAGCGCCGACCGAGCAGCGTGAAGAGGTTGTTCGGGTGGTCCTGGAAGACCGGCAGCGAGCCCTTGGCCGGCAACTTTCCGGTCAGCAGCGCGGGCACCGCGGTCGTCGTGTTGCTCGAGACCGTCGTCATGTTCCGGAACCACAGCGAGCTCTGCGCGAGCCGCGCGAAGTTCGGGAAGCGGCGCGCATCGATGTTGCCGTTCTCGTCCTCGAGCGTGATCGTCGGGAGCTCGTCGAACAGCAGGAAGACCACGGGAGTCGGGTGGCGCACGTAGGCGGCGGCCGCGCGCGCGTCGGCGTTGGGGAAGACGAGGTGCTGCACGGGCGTGCCGAAGAGGAAGACGACGAGGAAGACGGCCGGCGCCGCGGCAAGCACGGTCAGGAACCAGCGCGCGGCCGCGGCGCGCCCGACGGCGAGCGCCACGGCCAGGCCGATCACTACGGCGCCCGCGATGAGGGCGGTCGTTCCGTTCAAGCCCGCGCGCTTGAGCGCGTGGACGCCGAAGAGGGCGCCGAAGAACGCCAGGAACCCCAGGTGCAGGGCGTAGCCCGCAGGACGGCTGACCGCGCCGACGCCGAGCTCGACCAGGAGCAGCCCGAGCGCCGGCACGAAGGTGACGACGAGCGCGAAGAGCAGGATGTCTCCGGGCGTCGAGCCGCGTGCGGCGAAGAACTCCGCGTTCTTGCCGAGAATGTCGAAGAGCGGCTGGGCCAGCGCGAAGCCGGAGACGGCCAGAAGCTGCGCGCCACGCACCGCCGGCTCCCGGAAGCGGGCACTCCAAGAAACCCTCGTCAGGTGCAGGTCCGCGACCCCCATCCAGACGAAGTATCCCTCGTTCAAGGGACACCCGGGACCTGCCGATACGCAGACACGTGGCGGTGGATGTCTCTCTCCCGCGCCCGGAAGGGCTCGCGCGCGCGGCGGCGGTCCCGGCACGCCTGCTGCTGGCGGGGCTCGTGGCGGTCAGCTTCGGTCTCCGCTTCGCCGCCGCGCTCGTGCACACAACGCCGCTCTACTTCCCGGACGAGTACATCTACGGCACCATCGCCCGCTCGCTCGCTGAAAGCGGCCGACCGCTGATCCGCGGGCACTCGGCGCACTTCCCGGCGATGCTCGAGCCGCTGCTCGCGGCGCCGTTCTGGCTCACGCATGACCCCGCTGTCGCTTATCGCCTCACCCAGGCCGAGAACGCGCTCGCGATGTCGCTCGCCGCAATCCCGGTCTACCTACTCGTCCGGCGACTCGGGGGCGGGAGCTGGATGGCGCTCGCAGCCGGCGCGCTGACCGTCGCCTCGCCCGACCTCTTCTTCGCTTCCTTCGTGCTCGCGGACGCGATCGCCTATCCGCTCGTGCTGGGGGCGGTCTACCTCGGCGTCTGCGCTCTCTCCGAGCCGACCCGCCGCCTGCAGGTCGGGTTCGCGGTCCTGGCCGGGCTCGCCACCTTCGCGCGGGTCCAGTACGTGTTCCTGCCGATCGTGTTCCTGGCCGCGGCGCTCGTGGTCGACGGCTGGTCCGTGCGGACCGTGTGGCGACGCTACCGGTTGTCGCTCGGGCTCTATGCCGCGCCGGTCCTGCTGGTCGCGGTGCTCGGCCCGAAGCGGCTGCTCGGGTACTACTCGGGCGTCGCGGATCTCGGGGTCAAGCCCGGCGCGATCGGCCACTGGCTCGGTACCGACGCGCTGCTGCTCGCCTACTCGGCCGGCTTCGCGCTGGTTCCGGGCGCCCTGGTCGGGCTTGCGTACGCGCTTTGGCGGCCGCGCACGCGGGACGAGAAAGCCTTCGCGGCGCTCGCAGTGGGTGCGCTGCTCGCGATCTTCGTCGAGGCATCGCTCTACGCCGCGAGCGGGACCCTCCGTTTCCAGGAGCGCTACCTGATGGTGTTGCCGCCACTCGTCCTGCCGGCCTTCGCGCTCTGGCTCCGTCATAACCGCCCGGGCGCACGACTCGCGGCCGTGCTCGGCCTGGGCCTGCTCGCCCTGGCCGCGCGCGTGCCGCTCTCCGGCTACACGATCAGCGACTCCAAGCAGGACTCGCCGTTCCTGCTCGCGGTCTTCCGGCTGGAGAAGGGAATCGGGATCGGCACCGGCTCACTCGCCGTCGCGCTGCTCGCGAGCGCGCTGGCGCTGCTCGGCGCCGCAGTCTGCTTCCGGGCCTTTCTCGCGCGCTGGGCGATCGGGGCGACGATCCTCGCGGCTGCGTTCGTCTCGCTCGGGGCCGTTGCATTCGACGCCCACGTCGTGCGCTCGGTCCGCACGAGCCTCCTGCCGACCGACGCGCGCTGGGTCGACCACGCCGGCCTCGGCGACGTGACGCTGCTGCAGACACCCGCGACGCTCCACGCTGCCGCCGACGAGCTGCTCTTCTGGAACCAATCTCTCCGCCACTTGTACTTCCTCGACAACGCCTCGCCGATCGACGCGTTCGGCGCGCCGCGGGCCAAAGCCGCGCGCGACGGGCGGCTCGTTTCGCGCGGACGGACGCTGAAGGGCCCACTCCTGATCTCGAACTACGCGGTGCGCGTTCAGCTCGCACACGCCGTCCGGATCGGCCGCGCCGTGAACTACGAGCTCTGGCGTCCGCTGGGGACACCGCGCTTCGCGATCTTCGCCGGCGGGCTGTATCGCGACTCCTGGCTCGCCCAGGCTGGGCAGATCACGGTGTACCCGGCCGGTGACGGGCGCGTCCGCGGCGTCTTCACGCTGCCGCTCTCACTGCCGCCTGCGCCGCGCGCCGAGACGACCACCTTGCAACTGCGCGCCCCGGGGGCCAAGCAGAGCGTGACCGTCCACCCGGGCGAGAGCGTGGTCGTCAGGTTCCGGGTCGCTCATCGCGGCCCGTGGACCCTCCGCTTCCGGACAAACCGCCCCGGGTACCTCGGCGACGGCCGTCCGATCAGCGTCATGGCCCAGATGCCGACCTTCGCCGGGCGCTACTGCGGGACACTCACCCCGACTGCATGAACATCCAGCGGTGGCCCTCGGGGTCAGCCGCCGAGTAGAGCCGGCCGAACGGCAGGTCTTCGGGCTCGCGGATGATCGTCGCGCCCGCTGCCTTCGCCCGCTCGTGGTGCGCGTCCAGATCCTCGACGTCGACGTGAACACCGTCGATCACCCAAGGCGTCGCGAGCCAGCGCGCGGCCTGCTCGCACTCCTGCGCGTGCCGCTTCGGGCTGCGGTAGTCCGGGCCCGGCCAGCCGAGGAACACGGTCGCGCCGTCGAGCGAGAGCTCGGCGTGGGTCACGTGCCCCTCACCGTCGTCGAACCGCGGCCCCGATTCGCGGAAGCCGAACGCCGCGCCCAGCCAGTCGACCGCCGTCCCGACGTCCTCGTACGAGAGCATCGGGACGGCGCGCGCCACGGTTAGACGCAGTCTTTGAGGCCCTGTGCTTCCGGGAGCGACTCGAGCTTCTTGAGCGTGTTGTTCTCGATCTGGCGGATGCGCTCGCGCGTGACGCCGAAGGCCCTGCCGACCTCCTCCAGCGTGCAGGGCTGCGCGCCCGAGAGCCCGAAGCGGAGCTCGATCACCTTGCGGTCGCGGTCGGGCAACGAAGCGAGCGCGTTCTCGATGTCCTCCCGCCGCAGCGACACCTGGGCGGTGTCGAAGGGCGACTCCGCCTGCTCGTCCTGGACGAAGTCGCCGAGCTCGGACTCCTCCTCCTCGCCGATCGGCTTCTCGAGCGAGACCGGGTGCTGCGCCATGCGCAGGATGTCGCGCACCTCCGCGGTCGTCATCTCGAGCTCGACCGCGATCTCGTCGGGCCGAGGCTCGCGCCCGAGCCGCTGGACGAGTTGGCGCTCGATGTGCACCACCTTGTTCAGCTTCTCGACCATGTGCACCGGGATGCGGATCGTGCGCGCCTTGTCCGCGATCGCGCGCGTCACAGCCTGCCGGATCCACCACGTCGCGTAGGTCGAGAACTTGTAGCCCTTCCGGTAGTCGAACTTCTCGACCGCGCGGATCAGCCCGAGCGAGCCTTCCTGGATCAGGTCAAGGAACGACAGGCCGCGGCCGAGGTACGACTTCGCGATCGAGACGACGAGGCGCAGGTTGGCCTCGATCATCTGCGTCTTGGCTGCCATGTCGCCGCGCTCGATCCGCTTCGCCAGGTAGACCTCCTGGTCGGCGGTCAGGAGCGGCACCTTTCCGATCTCGCGCAGGTAGAGGCGCAGCGAGTCGAGGCTCGGCTCGACGGTCAGGTCGAGCTTCGGGCCCTTCTCCTCCTCCGCCAGCGCCGGCTGCTCGTGCGGCGGATGCTTGTGCTGCTCTCCCTCCATCAACTCGATGGAGTGGTCGATCAGGTACGTGTAGAAGTCCTCGATCTGCTCCTTGGTGAGCTCGACCTCCTCGAGGCCGGACACGATCTCGTCGTATGTGAGGAAGCCCTTCTCGGTCCCGTCCTGGACCAGCTTGTGGAGCTCCTCGACGTCCGGAAGGGAAATGTCGACAGTGAGCACTTGACCTCCGGCTGTCTCGTTGACCTAAACGAACACGACGAGAACCGGTGCTCTCCCCGGCTTCCCCCTCGCCGGGTTCGGATGTTACACGCGAACTCGCAATTTCGGAACAATTTCCTCAGAAACTAGCCGTCGTCGCCGCAGGCTCACCGTGGCTGTTCTGGATCGTCTGCTCGGCGAAACGGGACAGGTCGAGGCCGAGCGCAGCTCCGAAGGCGGCCAGTGCGGGCCGCAGCGCCCGGGAGTTGCCGTCGGCGACCTTGACCGCGAGCCCGAGCCCGTCGACCGACGCCGCGCACATCAGGCCCTCTGCGCCCCCCTTGGCGATCCAGCCGGGGAGCGTCCGCATCAGCTCGGTGTCGGTGCCGCCGTTGCCGCCGACAAGCTCCGGGCGAGCCCGCATCGCAGCCGCGATCCGGTTGCCGCCGTCGATCCGCTCGATGCGCGAGAACGCGTGGGCGGCTCGCTCGAGCGGGAGGGCGAAGCAGACGACACCGCAGCCGTCGGGGCCGGTGGGGACTTCCTTCGGACCGAGCTCGGCGGCGGCGGCGACTTCGGCGTGCAACGCGCGCTGGAGCGGGTGGTCGGGCCGGCGGTAGCCCTCGACCGGCCAGCCGTGTGCTCGGCAGACCGCGATCATCGCCGCGTGCTTGCCGGAGCAGTTGTGGTAGACGGGCTCAGGCGGCCGGCCGTCCTGGAGCCCGCAGTCGAGCTCGCTCTCATTGCCGCCCGTCTTGCTCAGCAGCGTGCGGACCGCGTCGACGTGGATCTCCGTGCCGAAGTGCGACGCCGAGGCGATCGCGAGGTCGTTCTCGTCGAGATCCTCGCGCGCGCGTGCGAGCAGCAAGGCCTGGATCGGCTTCGCTGAGGACCGCAGCGACGCGAGCACGTGGTGGTCCCCCGCGGCCGCAACCACCGAGCCGTTCTGGACGGCAACCGCGTGCACTCGGTGGACCGACTCGACGATCTCGCCGCGGGTGACGGCTACGCTGAGCGGCTCCGCCATGCGCAAGAGCGTAGATGCCAGAACTGCCTGAGATGGAAGCCTGGCGCCGGGCGCTGAACGATCCGGTGAGCGCGTTCCCGATCGAGAAGGCCGGCCCGGCGCACGTCGCGACGCTGAAGACGTACGATCCGCCGCTCTCGTCGCTCGACGGGCGGCGGCTGGCCGGGGCCGAGCGGCGCGCGAAGCGGCTCCTCTT
>VAXM01000185.1 GCA_005883335.1 Actinomycetota bacterium | reverse complement strand
AGGCGGGCTGCACCTCGACGACGTCGCCCTTGACCCGGAAGCGGCCGCGGCCGAGGAGCGTGTCGTTGCGCGCGTACTGGATGTCGACGAGCTTCCGCAGCGCGAGGTCGCGGTCGTGCTCCTCGCCGACGGTCAGCAGGACGACCCGCTTCTCGTACTCCTCGGGCGAGCCAAGGCCGTAGATGCACGAGACCGACGCGACGATGATCACGTCGCGCCGCGAGAGCAGCGCAGCGGTCGCCGAGTGGCGCAGGCGGTCGATGTCGTCGTTCCGCGAGGAGTCCTTCTCGATGTAGAGGTCGGCCTGCGGGACGTACGCCTCGGGCTGGTAGTAGTCGTAGTAGGAGACGAAGTACTCGACGGCGTTGTCGGGGAAGAACTCGCGCAGCTCGTTGCAGAGCTGGGCGGCGAGCGTCTTGTTGTGGGCGATCAGGAGGGTCGGGCGCTGCACCTGCTCGACGATCCAGGCCATCGTCGCCGTCTTGCCAGTGCCGGTCGCGCCCAACATCGTCTGGTAGCGCTCGCCCGCCTCGAGCCCGGCCGAGAGCTCGATACGCCTGGGATGTTTTGAACTCCGCCATCACGCTAAGGCTAGCTTGATGGTGCTCGAATCCGAATCGCCGCCTTACGGCGCGTACGCGACGATCATGGGCGTTTTCGCCGCGGGTCTCGCCGGCGCCGGCGGGCTCGCGCGGATCTTCGACCGCAACCCCGCGTGCCAGACGCCGCTCGACTTCGTCGTCCTCTCGGCGGCGTCGTTCAAGGCGTCCCGAACGCTCGCCAGCGACGAGGTCACGAGCTTCATGCGTGAGCCGTTCGTCCGCGGCCGGGCGCACACCGGCGAGGGCGAAGAGCCGGTCGAAGGAGGCTTCCACCAGGCGATCGGCGAGCTCGTCACCTGCTCCCGCTGCGTGGGCACCTGGGCCGCCGCCGGCCTCGCCGCGACGCAGATCCTGGCGCCGCGCTTCGGGCGGCTGCTGACCTGGTCGCTCGCCGCCGCAGCCGCGAACGACTTCCTCCAGGCCGGCTTCACGGCGCTGACGGGGAAGGCAAACCGGCTGGACTAGAGCGCTCACGAAGTGCTACGAGGGCGGCGGCGCTCATCGTCAGCGTCTGCAAGGCGGCAAAGCCGACGAGGACCGGCGTCGTCCCGAACGCATCGAGCTTGACGAGGGCCCAGAGGACCATCACCGTCGTCATCACGGTGGGGCGCATCGGCGGCGGAATGCGCAGCGTCGAGATCGAGTGCAGGCTCGGATTGACGAGGCCGTTCCCGATTCCGGAGACGACGAGGATCGCGGAGATGGCAGCCGCCGGTAGGTGCAGCCAGAGCAGCCAGAGCGGCGCCACCTGGACGACGATGAACGCGTAGAAGATCGTCAACCCGTCGAGGCGGCGCGTCAGGAAGCGGAACGAAACCGCGTTGCCGATGATCGCGCCGATCCCGAACGAAGCGAACAGCCAACCCGCGAGCTGCGGGTTGTGGCCGAAGCGCGCCAGCACGAGTACCGGAATCGTGACGAAGAAGGCCGTCCAGGCGGCGTCGCCCAGCGCGAAGGCCGGCCACCAGACGCGCAGGAGCGGGTCCCGCGCGAGGAAACGGATGCCCGCTCGGATCTGCCGGTGCTCCGGCGCCTGCTCGACCGGTGGCCGCTTCGGAACGAAGGCCGCGATGAGCAGCACGGAAACGACGTAGCTCCCCGCGTCGACGAGCAGGACGCTGGGCGCGCCGATCGCGCCGATCAGGAGCCCGCCGACCACGGGGCCGGCGAGCAAGGTCGTGCGGGTGGCCGCCTGGAAAAGCGCGTTCGCGTCGGTGACCTCCTGCTCCCCCTCGCCGAGCAGCTCCGGCACGATCACCTTCTGGGCCGAGAAGTAGGGGGCGCTGAAGGCTCCCAGGGCGAAGGCGACGGCGAACAGCACCGGGAAGGCGAGCCCGCCGCTCCAGTGGAGCACGGGGATGACGAGCATCAGGGGCGCGCGGGCCGAGTCGCAGAGGATCATCGTCCGCCTCGCGCCGAGCCGTCCGAGCAGTCGGCCCGCGGGCAGGCCCAGCAGCGCCAGGCCTCCGAGCTCGGCGGCCATCACGAGGCTGGTCTTGGTGGCCGAGCCGGTCGTGATGAGCACGAACCACGGCAGTGCGAGCCAGGTCATCTGCGAGCCCGTCGTCGAGACGACCTCGGCCGCGAGTAGCGCCAGCAGCGAGCGCTGCCGGAGGATCTCGCCGCGACTCACTCTTCAATCTCCGGAAGCTCGCGCATCCGCATGAGAGGTGACGGCAGCAGCCAGAGCACGCCCGAGATTGCGGCAGCGGACGCGATCCAGAGCGTCGGGCGCAGCCCGATCCAGGTGCCAAGGGCGCCTCCGGCGAGGGCGCCCAGCGGACGGACGCCGTAGTTGACGACCATGTACGCGCCCGCGACTCGCGCCCGCAGGCGGTCCGGAATCAGCGCGGTCTTGATCGAGCCGCCGACGATGTCGAGGATCATCACGCCGAAGCCCGAGAGGAACTCGGCCGCGAAGAGCAGGGCCAGAATCAGCCAGTAAGGGCCGTGCGCGAGCGGAACGAGCAGCAGCGGCGCGGTGAAGACGACGCAGCTGAGCACGAAGGCAGGGCCGACCCCGAGCCGGCGGCTGATCCGGCCGGTGAGGATCGAGCCGATCACCCCGCCGACGGACGCGGCCCCGAGCACGAGGCCGAGCACGCCCGGCCCCAGGCCGAGATTGCGGTTCGCGTAGAGGATGAAGAGGGCCCAGTAGACGAAGTTGAAGAAGTTGATCGTCGCGGTCGCAAGCAGCGAGGCGCGGATCACCGGC
>VAXM01000031.1 GCA_005883335.1 Actinomycetota bacterium | reverse complement strand
CGTCAGCCGGGTCGAGCCGGGGCGGGCGCGGGAGCCTGTCGCGGCGCCGCCGCTCCCTCCTCCGGTGGTGCGGCGCGCGCGGCGGCGCGTACGGCCGAAGCGGACGCAGTTCGTGGTCGTCTCGTTCGACGGCTCGGGCGGGATCCGGCTCTGGCCGTACTGGCGGGCGGTCGCGCGGCGGGCGCACGCGCACTTCACGTTCTTCGTCAGCGGCGTCTACCTGCTGCCGGACGGACAGCGGCGCCGGTACCACGCGCCTCGGCATGCGGCGGGGGTCTCGGACATCTGGTTCGCGCGGCCGGATCTCGGGCTGTCCGCCGCGCAGGTCGTCCGGCGGACGCTGCGCGAGATCGCGGGCGCCTACCGCGAGGGACACGAGATCGGGACGCACTTCAACGGGCACTTCTGCGAGCCGTACCGCGGGAACGTGGACGAGTGGACTGCCGCGGACTGGTCGCGGGCGCTCGACGAGGTCAATCTGCTGCTCTTCCATGTGCCGGGCCCGTTGCCGTTCGGGCCGGTCGAGATCGTGGGCGAGCGGACGCCGTGCCTACAGGGGCGGTTGCCGGTTCTCTACCGCGTCCTCGCGCGGCGCGGGTTCCGCTACGACGCGAGCGCTCTGGCGCCGCTCGGCTCGCGGCCGCGGCGACGGCTCGGGATCTGGAGCATTCCGCTGCTCGAGATCCCGTTCCCGGGCCACTCGTTCCGGGTCGTCTCGATGGACTACAACCTGTTCGCGAACCAGACGGGCGGGGTCAGCGGGCCCGCGTCGCTCGAGCCGCGGATCGAGCGCGAGACCTACCTGACGCTGCGCGGGGCGTTTCGCCGACTCTACCGCGGCAACCGGGCGCCGTTCGTCTACGCCAGCCACTTCGAGACGTGGAACCACTGGGCGTACAACCGCGCGCTGGCCCGGTTCCTGCTCGAGACGTGCCGCCTACCGGACGTGCGCTGCGTCAGCTACCGCGAGCTCGTCGACTGGCTCGATAGGAGGGGCAGGACCTCGGCGCCGAAGCGGCGGATCCGGTCCTCCAGCCCATCGCGTTCGTGATCGAGGTTGACCACGAAGCCGTCGCAGCCGGCGTCGAGGTATTCGTGTAGTCGTTCGGCGATCCATTCCGGCGGACCCTCGATCGCGTGGCGGCTGCGTTCGTCCTCGCCGGCTCTCGGCTCCTCGGCGAAGTACGTGTTGATCCGGAGGACCGTGCGGCCGTCGAAGCCTTCTTTGAGCTTGCACAGCTCGTCGGGGGCGAGGGCGACCGGGTGCCAGACGCCGGTCTTCCTGGCGCGGCGAATCGTGGCGCGGGAGACGCCTGCTACCCAGAGCTCGGGGCCGCCAGGCCGGACGAGCGCGGGGGCGAGCCAGCCGTCCAAGGAGAGGACCTCGCCCTCGTAGTAGACGCGGCCGGGCATCTGGGCGAATACGGACGCGGCGAGGTCGAGCCACTCGTCGAGAAGCCGCCCGCGCCGCGCGAACGGCCCGCCGAGCGTCTCGAACTCGCCTTCCATCCAGCCAGCGGCGACGGCGGTCACGATCCGGCCGCCGGAGAGGAAGTCGAGCGTCGTCAACTGCTTGAGCGCCACGAACGGGTTGCGCTGGGGGACGATGAGCGCGGACACGCCGAGCTGGAGGCGGCTCGTCCGGCCGGCGAGGAAGCCGAGCGACACGAGCGCCTCGGCGATCGAGCCGTAGATGGGCGCATGCTCGTCGGGGACGATCAGGTGGTCGGTCACCCAGCCCGAGTCGAACCCGGCCTCCTCGGCCGCGACCGCGGCGCCCGCGAGGCGCTCGACCTCGAGCGCGGGCCCGTAGTTCGGGAGGATGAGACCGATGTGAGTTACGTGGCGACGGTACACACTTCGGTGACGGTGGCTGCCACCCGATTGTTGGAGCCACCGATGCGTGGACACACTTTTGTGGCGTTCGCGTGACACGTCCGCGCGAGTGGCTGCCGCTGGATCTACCTGCGATGAACCGCCGCTTTACCGGGTCGGCGCATCGTCCGGTCCATGCCGATCCGCGGGCGCAGTCTCGCCCTCCCCGAGCTCTTCCTCGGTCTTCTGTCGATCGGCATCGCGGTCGTCCTGACCGCCAGGATCGTCTCCGGCACGATTCACGACGCGCGCCACATCCGCGACACGCTCAGCGTCACCGGTTCCGCGCGGAAGCCGATCAGCTCCGACCTCGTGCGCTGGTCGCTGACCGTCAGCCGCCAAGCGCCCACCGCGGCCGCCGCCGCGAAGCGCCTGCGCGGCGACGTCGCCGCAGTCCGCCACTTCCTCGAAGCACAGGGCGTCCCGTCCAACGCGATCGCGCCCCGCGTCGTCTCCAGCCAGGAACAGGTCGTCTCGCTCGGCCACCACCGTCGCAAGATCAGCTACCGCGTCTCGCAAGGCCTGGACGTGAGCACGCGCAAGCTCGACGTCGTCGAGCGCACTGCGACCACCGTGGGCGGCCTGATCGCGCAGGGAATCGACGTCTCCGCCGACTCCCCCGCATACATCTCCACCGAGCTCACCGAGGCGAAGCTCCGCGCCCTCGCCGCCGCCACCGAGGACGCCCGCAAGCGCGCCGAGATCCTCGTGCACGGGCTTGGCGGCAAGCTCGGCCCGATGCGCCGCACACAGCTGGGCGTCTACCAGATCACCCCGCGTGACTCGACCCAGGTCAGCGACTACGGCATCAACGACACGACGAGTCGCGAGAAGGACGTCAATGCGGTCGTCACGGCCACCTTCGCGGTCAGCAGATAGCGCGCTAGGCATGGAAGCGGCCCGCACGCTAGAACTGGTGCGCGTGAAGCTGGACCAGCGCATCGGCACCGAGCTCGGTGGCTACCGGATCCTCGAGCAGCTCGGCCGTGGCGGCACGAGCGTCGTCTACCGCGCCGAGCACGTGCGCCTCGGCCGCCCAGCCGCGCTCAAGCTCCTCTCGCCCGGCCTCGGCGAGGCCGACTTCAGCGACCGCTTCCTGCGCGAGTCCCGCCTGGCCGCCTCGCTTGACCACCCGAGCATCGTCCCGGTCTACGACGCGGGCGAAGAGGACGGCCTGCTCTACATCGCGATGGCCTGCGTCGAGGGCACCGATCTCAAGACGCTGATCAAAGACGAGGGGGCGCTGCCGCTCCGCCGCACGCTCTTCATTCTCGGCCAGATCGCGTCGGCGCTCGACGCGGCACACGCGCGCGGGCTCGTCCACCGGGACGTGAAGCCCGCGAACATCCTCGTCGGCCCTGAGGACCGCGCGTACCTCTCCGACTTCGGCGCCGTTAAGGAGCTCGCGTCGGCGGGGATGACCCGCACGGGCGCCTTCGTCGGCACGATCGAGTACTGCGCTCCCGAGCAGATCGAGGGCGGCGAGGTCGACGCGCGCACCGACGTGTACGCCCTGGCGTGCGTCCTCTACGAGACGCTGACCGGGACGCCACCGTTCCACCGCCCCTCCGAGGTCGCGGTCCTCAACGCGCACCTGCACGCGCCGCCGCCGCGGCTCAGCAAGGCCGCTCCCGGGGTGCCGCACCAGCTCGAAAACGTCGTCCAGAAGGCGCTCTCGAAGTCGCCGCTAGACCGCTACGCGACTCCGGGCGAGCTGGTCGCTGCGGCCCGGGCGGCCGCCGCCGAGCACCGAGTCGATCTGAGCAGGCTCGCACTTTCGCTCGGCCTGCTGGCGCTGGTCGGGCTGCTCGGAGCGGCGATCGCCCTCGGCGTCAGGTCAGTCGCGTTCCCAGGGCACCGGACCACCGTCACGGTCTCCAAGCCCGGCTTCGAGTTGAGCAAGTTCCTGCAGCTGAAGGACGGGAGGTCGTTGAACGACATCTCGTTCATCCTGATCCGCGAGCACCGCTTCAAGGACGCCTTGCCGATCGCGGAGAAGGCCTACCGCAACACAAGCGGCGAGAATCCGGTCCACGCTTTCGCGACGTTCAATCTGGGCTACGTGCTGCTGAAGCTCGGGAACTGCACGCGCAGCCTTCAACTCTTCAACGCCGCCCTGCCGAACGAGCCGAAAGACCAACGGGCGCTCGTGCGCCGGCGGATCAAACAGGCTAAGAAGACCTGCCGCCGATCATGAGCATTCGCGCCAAGGCGGTCGCGGTCGTCGGCCTTGCGGCTGGATCCTTCTCGAGCGCCGTGAGGACCGCGTGAGCGAGACCTTCCGAGAGCTCGACGCGCCGAGCCCGCGGGTCGGGCGGGGGCTCGGTCAGGTGCGCGAACCCGATCTCCGCCGCGCCGCGGCCGGCGAAGGGCGGCTCGCCGGCGAGACACTCGTACAGCACGCAGCCGAGCGCGTAGACGTCGCTCGCACGACTCGCCTCCCGACCCTCGATCAGTTCCGGCGCGAGGTAGTGCGGCGTTCCGAGCAGCTGACCCTCGGCGGTCAACCGGGTCGAGTCCGGGCCCCGCGCGAGCCCGAAATCGGCCAGAGCCGCAGTCCCCTCGCCGTCGAGGAGCACGTTCGACGGCTTGACGTCCCGGTGCAACACCCCGCGCGCGTGAAGAGCATCCAGCCCGCGGCCGAGCTGCGCGGCGAGGTCGACGGTCTCATCTACACCGAGCGGCCCGAGCAGGCGCAGCCGCAGCGCGAGCGAGCCGCCCGCGTAGTAGGGCATCGCCAGGAACTCGATGCCCTCTGAGCGCCCGAGCTCGAGGATCGGGACGACGTGCGGCGTGCCGAGGTCGTGCGCGAGCCGCGCTTCCCGCTCGAAGCGCGCGACCATGACCTGGTCCTCGGCGAGCTCGCTCCGCAGGAGCTTGAGCGCGACCCGCCGCCCGTCCGCGTCCCTCGCCGCAAAGACGAGTCCCACGGCACCCTCGCCGAGCGGCTCTTCCAGCCGGTACCCGCCGACCACCTCCCCCGGAGCGGCGAGCTCGCTCATGGCCGCATCATGATCCGCTTTCGGCTGCTCGGGCCGGTAGAGGCGCCGGCGAAGCTCCCGGGCGGCAAGCCTCGCGCGCTGCTTGCGCGCTTGTTGCTCGAGCCCGGCCGCGTCGTCCCCGTGGACACGCTCGTCGACGACCTCTGGCGCGAGCCGCCCGCGAGCGCGCACAAGGTCGTGCAGGTCTACGTCTCCCAGCTGCGCAAGGCGCTCGGGCCCGACGCGATCGAGACGCGCGCGCCCGGCTACCTGGCTCGCGCCACCGCGGACGAGTCGGACCTCGGCCGCTTCGAGCAGCTGGCCGATCAGGCGCGGGCCGCGGGCGAGGCTGCACGCAGGGCCGCGCTCCTGCGGGAGGCGCTCGACCTCTGGCGCGGTCCTGCGCTGGCCGAGTTCCGCGAAGAGCCCTTCGCAGAGGCGGCAGGCCGCCGGCTTGCCGAGCTGCGGCTCTATGCGCTGGAGGAGCGGATCGACGCCGACCTCGAGCTGGGAGAGCACGCGCGGCTCGTCCCGGAGCTCGAGGCGCTCGTCGAGGAGGAACCCCTGCGCGAGCGGCCTCGCGGCCAGCTGATGGTCGCGCTCTACCGCTGCGGCCGCCAGGCCGAGGCGCTCGCGCGTTACCGAGACGGCAGGGCGCTGCTCGTCGACGAGCTCGGCATCGAGCCCGGCCCCGCGCTGCAGGAGCTCGAGCGGGCGATCCTCCGGCAGGAGTCGGCGCTCGCCGAGCCACAAGGACGGCCGCGAGCGCGAGGCTCGATCGTGTGCGCCGTCCCCGGCCTGGCCGCGTTGCTCGTGCCGCTTGCGACCGATCACGAGCTTGTGCTCGTCGACCTCGTCGCGGAGGCGTCGGAGCTCCGCGAGCGTGCTGCCGGCCTCGCTGCAGCGTCCGACGGCCGGACCGCCGCGTTCGTCTCGAACGCGCCCGGCGCCGATCTCGCCCGCCTTGCGGCCGAGCAGGACGCGGAGCTGCTCGTCGAGCGCCTCCTCGCCGCGGCGCCCTGCGACGTCGCCGTGGCGCCGCGCCCCGAGCTGTCCTTCGAGCCGGCCGCGCCCGTGGTCGTCCCGTTCGGAGGAGCCCGCGAAGAGTGGGCTGCGCTCGAGCTCGCGGCCTGGATCGCCCGTGCGCACGACCTGGCGCTCACACTGCTCGGAACCGAGGCGCTGAAAGACCGGCGCGACGCGAGCCGGCTCCTGGCCAGCGCGTCACTCGCCCTCCAGAGATTCGCCGGCACGAGCGCCGAGCCCGTCCTGGTTCCGCCGGGCGCGGCCGGGATCCGACCGAGCCCGAGCCGAGCTCGTCGAGCGCACGACGGTTCCGCTCCTGCTCGTGCGCGGCGGGCTCCGCCCCAGCGGGCTCGCGCCCGAGCAGACGCTCACGAGATTCAGCTGGTCGTTGGAAGACGCCTGAGTTTCTCGGCGCGGCGACGGGGGTAGGGTCCCGCTCCGTGGCGGGCGACCTCGCCCAGATGGACCTTCGTTTCAGGCGCTCGCTCAGGCGCGCAGTGGCCCGCCGGCGCGAGCCGAAGAGGCGCAGCCCGCTGGCCTGGAGAAGCGTCTACGCGGCGATCCTGGCGCTCGTTCTCCTCGCAGTCGTTGCCGAATCGACCCGGCTCGACGGCTCCAGCGCGAAGGCCAAGCAGGTGCGGCCGAGCGCCCCGTCGCTCTCTCCCGCGTGCCCGGTCCCGGCGTCCTTGCGCCCGGCGTTCGCCTCCGCTTCGGCCCGGACGGGCGTTCCGGCCTCGCTGCTCGTCGCGACCGCGTACGAGGAGTCGCGGCTGGACCCGGGTGCGGTCTCGGATGCCGGCGCGCGCGGGCTACTTCAGCTGATGCCGGAAACAGCGCGCCAGCTCGGGGTGAACGGCGACGACCCGAGTGCCAACGTGCTCGCCGGCGCGCGCTATCTCCGCCAGCTGCTCAATCGGTACGGCGACGTCGAGCTCGCCCTCGCGGCGTACAACGCGGGGCCGACCGCGATCGAGCGCGCAGGTCGCGCTCCGGTCGTGCCGCTGCGTTACGCCAAGAACGTCGAGGCGCGCGCCGCGCTGCTTACCTGCTAGGTCTAGCGGCGCGCTGCTCGAGTTCGTTCGGCAGCGATTCCTCGCGTGACGGGAGGACGTCCTGCACGAGCGCCGCGACCTCTCGCAGCCGCTCGGTCGCTTCCCGCCTGCGCTGTTCGAGCATCCGCACCTCCGCGCGCAGCTGCTCCTCGCGCCGGCGGACGTCTCCTTCGACCTGCCGCACCATCTGCTCGGCGGCCTGGCGCATGCTCGTCGACTGACGCTCCGCATCCTCGACGATCTTGCGCCCCTCCTCCTCGGCCTGGCGCCGGTGCTGGGTCGCGTAGGCCTCGACGGCGAGACGCATGTCGCGCGCGTACTCCTCGGCCTCGGTGCGCAGCGTCCGCGCGTCCGCGGTCAGCTCGTTCTTGACACGCTCGGCCTCGACCGCGGCCAGCCGCTCGAGCTCGGCCGCCTCGCGGCGCGCCGACTCGCGAATCTTCTCGGCGGCCTCTTCGGCGGCTTCGAGGATTCCCGCGACGCGCTCGCCGAAGACGGCGTAGCCCGAGCCCTGACCGCTGGCCACGGCCGTGAGGTCGTCGTTGTGCGCGCCCTCGTCCACCCTCGCCGCGGCAAGTTAGTGGATCGAGGAAGCTCGGGCAAGGCCCGGGAGGGCCTTACTAGCTGGTAGCGATGCGCTCGGTCAGGCTCGCAACGGGGAAGTTGCGCAGCTTGCGCTTGAGAATTTCCGCAGACATGGCCGCCTTTCGTTCCGCAGTTGACATCAGGTAGGTCGGCCGGAACGCGTCGCGCCAGCATCCCTCGAACGATCCATTCGGGCATCTCGGGCGGCCACTTGCCCGCTCCGGGCCGCGCGGCCACCGAATAGCATTCGCGCGTGCTCCTGCTGGCGCTGTCGACCGGCCACAAGCTCGGGCTCGGGCTCGCGGGAGCCGCTTTCGCCGGCTTCGCGCTGGTCGTCTCGATGCTCATTCCGCGGCGCTGGCCGCAGTTCCCGGGTCGCGGCCTGCCGCTGTTCCTCGCAGTGACGGTGGTGTTCTTCTTCGGGATGCTCGCGGCGGTCGAGATCTTCGGCAAGTCATCCGAGGGCGAGGCCGCCGCCGAGGGCCAGAAGGTCTCGGTCGGCGAGGTCGAATACAAGATCGAGCTGCCGAAGACGACCTTCGCGCCCGGGACGTACACGTTCGAGGTCGAGAACAAGGGCCAGATCCCGCACAACCTGACGATCAAGGGGCCCGGCGGGACGGAGGCGACCCAGGACATCTCCGCCGGTGGCGGCGGCAGCATCAGCGTGAAGCTCGAGCGCGGCAGCTACGACTTCTATTGCTCCATCCCCGGCCACAAGCAGCAGGGGATGGACCAGAAGGTCACCGTTTCGTAGGAGAAAGGGCCCGGTCACCCGGGCCCTGCAGCGGAGAGGGCGGGATTTGAACCCGCGACGGACCTTTCGGCCCATACGCGATTTCCAGTCGCGCTCCTTAGACCGCTCGGACACCTCTCCAGGTGCAGCCAGGGTACCGCGCGGTCGGGCGTTAGCGCCCGCGCCGATGAGTTTCGCCGCGTGCCGCGGTCTGCTTTCCTGTGCGGTCGAAAACTGGACCGCCTGTTCGTCGTTCAAGACAACTGATCGTTCGCGAACGAGAAGGAGGAATTAATGAGCGGAGTGCGGCTTCTCGTAGGCACGCGTAAGGGCGCGTTCATCCTGACGTCGGATGGCACGCGTGACGATTGGGACGTCCAGGGCCCGCTGTTCGCCGGCTGGGAGATCTACCACCTGAACGGATCGCCGGCCGACCCGGACCGGCTCTACGCCTCGCAGTCCACCGGCTGGCACGGCCAGGTCGTCCAGCGCTCGGACGACGGCGGCAAGACCTGGGAGCCCGTCGGCAACGAGTTCACGTACGACGGCGTTCCGGGCACGCACCAGTGGTACGACGGGACGCAGCATCCCTGGGAGTTCGCGCGGGTGTGGCACCTCGAGCCTTCGCTGACCGACCCGGACACGGTGTTCGCCGGCGTCGAGGACGCGGCGCTCTTCCGCTCGACCGACGGTGGCCAGACGTGGCAGGAGCTGTCGGGGCTCCGCGATCACCCGACGGGCGAGCAGTGGCAGCCGGGGGCAGGAGGGCTCTGCCTGCATTCGATCCTCATCCACCCGGACGACCCGCAGCGAATGGTCGTAGCCATTTCGGCGGCGGGCGTGTTCCGCACGGACGACGGCGGCGAGACGTGGCGCCCGAGCAACCGCGGCCTGCGCTCGCGTGAACTGCCGGACGAAGAGCGGGAGGTGGGCCACTGCGTCCACCGCCTCGCGATGAACCCGTCCCGTCCCGACACGCTGTTCATGCAGAAGCACTGGCACGTCATGCGCAGCGACGACGGCGGCGAGTCGTGGGACAAGGTCAGCGGGAACTTGCCGTCCGACTTCGGCTTCCCGATCGAAGTCCACGCGCACGAGCCGGACACCGTCTACGTGGTGCCGATCGAGAGCGACTCCGAGCACGTTCCTCCCGAGGGCAAGCTGCGCGTCTATCGCAGCCGGACGGGCGGCAACGAATGGGAGGCGCTCACGAACGGGCTCCCGCAGGAGCACTGCTACGTGAACGTGCTCCGCGACGCGATGTCGGTCGACAGCCTCGACCCGGGCGGCGTCTACTTCGGGACGACCGGCGGCCAGGTCTACGCATCCTCGGACGGCGGCGACGGCTGGACGGCCATCGTGCACGACCTTCCCGCGGTGCTCTCGATCGAGGCTCAGACCCTGGCGTGATCCGCGTCGTTCTGCCGCAGCACTTGCGGACGCTCGTAGGCGTCGAGGGCGAGGTCGCCGTCGAAGTTCAAGAGCCGCCGACGCAGCGAGCGGTGCTCGACGCCCTCGAGGCCGAGTATCCGGTCCTGCGAGGAACGATCCGCGACCACGGCACGGCGAAGCGCAGGGACTTCATCCGCTTCTTCGCCTGCGGGCAAGACATCACGCTCGAGCCGGCCGATGAGCTGCTCCCGGGAGAGGTCGCCGCGGGGGCCGAGGTGTTCAGGGTGGTGGCCGCTATGGCCGGGGGCTAGGAGAAAGCGGAGGGGGAGGGATTTGAACCCTCGACGAGCCTAACGACCCGTAACGGTTTTCGAGACCGCCGCATTCGACCGCTCTGCCACCCCTCCCGGCGATGCGAAGCGGAGAAGGAGGGATTCGAACCCTCGATGGAGGTTAGTACCCCCATAACGCCTTAGCAGGGCGCCGCCTTCAGCCACTCGGCCACTTCTCCGGGCTCGAACAGGATAGCCGAGCCTAAGGCCGCCTCCTCGAAATCACCCTTCAGGGGCATGGCGGCGAATGCCTTCTGAGACATGCTCTGCGTGCCGGCTCTCCCCTCTCTAGATCCCGGCATTTGGCGCGGCTCGCTTCGGTTGACCGGGGCGAGCTTCGTCGTTTAAGGGCATCTTTCGCGAATGCGCGTCGGCCGCCGCGAAGTCCAGATCACCAACCCGGACAAGGTGTTCTTTCCGGAGCCGGGACTGACGAAGGGCGACCTCGTCGCGTACTACCTGGACGTCGCGGACTGCGCGCTCAACCACATCCGCCGCCGCCTGTTCCACATGAAGCGGTATCCGAACGGCGTCGACGGCGACTTCTTCCACCAGAAACGCGTGCCGGCGCACCCGGACTTCGTCGGCGAGCAGTTCGTCCAGTTCCCGAGCGGCCATTCGACGGTCTTCGCGGTCGTCGACAACGCGGCGGCGCTCGCATGGGTCGTCAACCTCGGCTGCATCGAGTTGCACACCTGGCACTCGCGCGTCGACGACATCGAGCGGCCCGACTACCTGCTGATCGACCTCGACCCGAGCGAGGGCAACCCGTGGGAGTTCGTGCGCGAGATCGCGATGGTCGTCAAGGAGGTGATGGACGAGCTCGGGCTCGCGTCCTACCCCAAGACCTCGGGCGCGACCGGGCTGCACATCCTGGCGCCGATCAGGCCGGAGCTGGCCTTCCCGGAGGTGCGGCGGCTCGCAAAGGCGCTGGCCGAAGAGGTTGAGCGGCGGGTCGACGACCAGAACGTGGCGACGACGACCTGGAGGGTCGCGGACCGGCGCGGCGTCTTCGTGGACTTCGGTCAGAACGCGCGCGACCGGACGATCGCCTGCGCCTATTCGGTGCGGCCGACTCCGGACGCGCGGGTCTCGGCGCCGATGTCGTGGAAGGAAGTGCCGCGCTGCGATCTGTCGCGCTTCACGGTCAAGACGATGCCGAAGCGGGTCGGCCGGCTCGGCGACCTGACCGCGGGGATGTGGCGCCGGAAGGCGAGCCTGCTCCCGCGCTTCGAGCAACTCGGCATCCCGCCGGGCGACCCGTCGATCGTCGAGCTCCGCCGCGGCCGCTCGCGCCGCTGGGTCAGCGAGCAGTCAGGAGCTTCGGGACGGTCAGGTCGCGGGCGCGGCGCGGGGGCCTGACCTCGCGCCACGTGCAGTCCTTCGGATCCTTGTCCGGCCGGAAGCGCAGGAACCGCGTCCCGTGCCGGAAGCGGTTCCGCTCGAGCTTGTCGTAGCGCACCTCGACCACCAGCTTCGGCTTCACCGGGTTCCAGTCGAGCTCGCGCCCCGCCGACCAGCGGCTCTGCCCGCCGGGGATCCGCTTGTCGCTCAGCTTCCCCTTCGAGACCATCCTCGGGAGCTTCTCTTCGAGCTCGCGTCGCACCGGGGCCGGGAAGCCCGAGCAGTGGCCGACGAAGTCGAGCTCGCCCTCGTCGTCGTAGAGCCCGAGCAGCAGCGTCGAGATCCGCCCATCGCCCTTGTCGCTCCAGCGGAAGCCGACGATCACACAGTCGGCGGTCTTGTACGGCTTCACCTTGACGACGCCGTCGCGCGAGCCGGGGAGGTACGGCAGGTTCGTCCGCTTGGCGATCACGCCGTCGAGGCTCGCCTCCGCGAGGTGTTTCAGCCAGCGGCCGCCCTGCTTCGGGTCACGCGAGACCGGCGAGAGCGTGAGCTTCTTCGCCTTCCGCTCCAGCTCGCGCCGCCGCCGCTCCAGCGGCAACTGGTGCACGGCCTCGCCCTTCCAGACGAGCAGGTCGAACGCGATGTACTCCGCGGGGATCTCCGCCGAGAGCTTCCGGATCCGGCTCTCGGCCGGGTGCAGCCGGAGCTGCAGCGCGTCGAAGGCGAGCTTCCCGTCCTGCTGGATGACGATCTCTCCGTCCAGGGCCGACTCCGGCGGCAGGCGCGAGCCGACCTCCTCGAGCTCCGGGAAGTAGCGCAGCAGCGGCCGCGCGTTACGGCTCCAAAGCCGCAGGCCCCCGCCGAGGTTCTC
Source organism: Actinomycetota bacterium (assembly GCA_005883335.1). Classification (GTDB taxonomy): domain Bacteria; phylum Actinomycetota; class Thermoleophilia; order Gaiellales; family Gaiellaceae; genus AC-32. Next base: position 1,711 of record VAXM01000031.1, on the reverse strand, counting down.
GAGCACGCCGCGAAAACCGTCCCACTTTGGCTCGTATTGCCAGCCGTCGCCGCTGGGCAGCTCGTCCACGAGCTCGGCCTCCATCGGCGGGAAGGGGAGATTCTTCGGCGGCACAGCGGGAACAAGCTAGCGGTGGGCGAACTCGACGGGGTCTGGAACGTGAAGCGCGTCGGCGGGCTGCTCCCGCCGATGGTCGGCGTCCAGAAGCGCATCCATGGCTCGAGCGGCGAGACGCGGGTCGGCCCGCTGTTCGGTGTCCCGTTCGACGTCGTCGGCCGCGACCTGCACTACCGGGCGCCGTTCCAGGGCTTCGTCGACGAGCTCGAGCCGGCCGGCGACCGCTACCTCGGACGAGCGACGTTTCGCGGCCGCCGATTCGGCCGGTTTGTACTCACGCGCATCTCCTAAGCTCCACCGATGCGACGCGTAGCCGTCACGGGCCTGGGAGCGATCACGCCGGTCGGGAACACGGCTCCCGAGACCTGGCGCGCGGCGGTCGAAGGCACGAGCGGGATCGATTTCATCAGCGCCTTCGACGCGGACGGGCTGCCGGTGCGCGTCGCGGCCGAGGTCAAGGACTTCGACCCGACCGGCCTAGCCGGCCTCAAGGAGCTGCGGCGGCTCGACCGCAACGTCCTGCTCGCGCTCGCCGCCGGGAAGGAGGCGGTCGCAGACGCGAACCTGAACGGCTACGACCCGATGCGCGTCGGGATCGTCTTCGGCTCGGCGATCGGCGGCTTCATCGGGATCATGAAGGAGGGCGAGGTGATGCGGGACCGCGGCCCCGACCGCGTCTCGCCGTACTTCATCCCGAACGTTCTCGTCGACGCCGCGAGCGGCCAGCTCGCGATCACGCTCGGCATCCGCGGGCCTAACTACGCGCCGGTCTCGGCCTGCGCGACCGGTTCGCACGCGGTGGGGGAGGGGGCCGAGATCATCCGCCGTGGCGACGCCGACGCGATCCTCGCCGGCGGGACCGAGGCGTGCATCCATCCGCTGATCCTCGCGGGCTTCACGGCGATGCGCGGCCTCGCCGCGGAGGACAAGGACCCGCCCAAGGCCTCGCGCCCCTTCGACGCCACGCGCGCCGGCTTCGTGATGGGCGAGGGAGCCTGCGTGCTCGTGCTCGAGGAGCTGGAGAGCGCCCAGGCGCGCGGCGCGCCCATCTACGCCGAAATCCTCGGCTATGGCACCTCCAACGACGCCTACCACATGGCCGCGCCGGAACCGGAGGCCGTCGGGGTGGCCGTGATGATGAAGGCCTCGCTCGACCGGGCCGGCGTCGATCTCGAGCGGGTCGGCTACATCAACGCGCACGGCACCTCGACACCGCTCGGAGACGCGGCCGAGACCAAGGCGATCAAGGACGTCTTCGGCGACCACGCCTACCGTTTGGCCGTCTCCTCCACGAAGTCCGTGATGGGCCACTGCTTCGGCGCTGCGGGCGCCATCGAAGCGATGATGTGCGTGCTCGCCGTCCGCGACGGCGTGCTGCCGCCGACGATCAACTATCGCAACCCGGATCCGGCCTGCGACCTCGATTACGTCCCGAACGAGGCCCGGGAAGCCGAGATCGACGTTGCGCTCTCCAACGCGATGGGTCTCGGCGGCCACAACGCCTGCGTCCTGGTCGGCCGCGTCTCTTGATTCCGTCAGCTCGGCCATGGGACGACGAACCCGCCCCTGGTTCCCGCGGACATTCTCGGGCCTC
>VAXM01000030.1 GCA_005883335.1 Actinomycetota bacterium | reverse complement strand
GATGTTCCCGGGCTCGAGGGCAAAGACGTAGATCGGCAGGTTGTTGTCCATGCACAGCGACAAGGCCGTTGTGTCCATGACCTTGAGGCCGCGCTCGATCGCCTGCAGGTGCGTGATCTCCGGGATCAGGTGCGCGTCCGGATCGGTGCGCGGGTCGCCGTCGAGCACGCCCTCGACGGCGTGCTTGGCCATCAGGATGGCCTCGGCGCTGGTCTCGAGAGCCCGCAGCGCGGCCGCAGTATCCGTGGTGAAGAATGGGTTGCCCGTCCCCGCGGCGAAGATCACGACGCGGCCCTTCTCGAGGTGTCGAATTGCCCTGCGGCGGATGTACGGCTCGGCGACCTCGGCCGCTGCGAGCGCGGAGAGCACGCGCGTGTGAGCACCGCGGCGCTCGAGGGCGTCCTGGAGCGCGAGTGCGTTCAGCAGCGTCGCGAGCATCCCCGCGTAGTCGGCGGTGGCGCGGTCCATGCCCTCGGCCGCCGCCTCGATGCCGCGGTAGATGTTCCCGGCGCCGACGACGATCGCGAGCTCGACCCCGGTCTCCCGCACCTCCTCGATCTCGTCGGCGATGGCCGCGATCCGCTGCGGATCGAGCCCGTACTCGCGCTCGCCCATCAGCGCTTCGCCGGAGAGCTTCAGGAGGACGCGGTGAAAGGCCGCCGCCTCGCCTTCGGCCGGCTTCTCGTGCGGGACGGTCTCCGTCACTCTGCGAGGGCGTAGCGGACGAACTCGAGCACTTCCGCTCCCTCCTCCGAGAGCGCCTGCGCCACCGTCTTCGAGGTCTCGTGGATCCACTGCTGTTCGGCCAGCGCGGCGACCGCGAGGAACTCTTTCCGCAGCCGCCCTTCGACGATTTTGCCGCGCACCTCCTCGGGCTTGCTCTGCACGTCGGGCTGCTGCTCGTAGATCGCGCGCTCTTCGGCGAGCTCCTCCCCCGGGATCTCGTCTGCGGTTCGATAGCGCGGCGCTGCGAACGAGATGTGCATTGCCAGCCGACGAGCGAACGCAGGCTCCGCTCCGCGAGTCTTGACGAGGACGCCGATCTTCTCCGCGGGGCGGTGCACGTACTCCGCGAGCAGCTCGCCCTCGGCCGCTTCGAGCCGGGCGGCGCCACGGATCTCGACCTGCTCCCCGAGGCGTCCCACGAGCTCGAGCCGCTGCTCCTCGAAGCCTTCCGCGGCCTCGGCGCCGCCGGACTCGACCGCCTCCAGGACGGCCTCGGTGAAGTCGAGGAACTCGCGGGTGTTGGAGACCGGCTCCGTCTCGCAGCCGATCGCGACCAGGACTCCGATGTTCCCGGAGATCGTCGAGAGGACCTTGCCCTCGGTCGTCGCGCGGCCCGCCCTCTTGCCCGCGGCGGCCATGCCTTGCTCACGCAGGAGCCGCTGAGCCGCCTCGATGTCCCCGCTCGTCTCCTCGAGCGCGCGCTTGGCGGCCATCATGCCCGCGCCCGTGCGGTCGCGGAGCTCCTTGACCTGGCCGGCGGAGATCTGCACCTGGCTCATTCCGCGCCCTTGGACGCCGGCTGGGCCTCGGCCTCAACGGTTTCTGCCGGAGCGACCTGTTCGTACTCAGGAGCCTCGGCGACCTCCTCGGCTACGGGCTCTTCGGGTGCCTCCTCCGCAGGCGGCGGGAAGTCCGCCGGAGTCGCGTGCGCCTTGCCGGCTGCGATGCCGTCGGCGATCGCGCGGACGACAAGGCTGCACGAGCGAATCGCGTCGTCGTTGCCGGGGATCACGTAGTCGGCCTCGTCAGGGTCGCAGTTCGTGTCGACGAGGGCGATGATCGGCAGTCCAAGCCGGCGCGCCTCGCGCACCGCGAGCTGCTCCTTGCGCAGGTCGATGACGAGCACTGCGTCCGGTTGCTTGCGCATGTCGGCGACGCCGCCGAGGTTCGCATCCAGCTTCTCGAGCTCGCCCTGCATCGCGATCCGCTCCTTCGGCGGCAGCAGCTCGAGCTGCCCCTCGTCGCGGAGCCGGCGCAGCTCGTGGAGGCGCTCGATGCGGTCGGAGATCGTGCGCCAGTTGGTGAGCAGCCCGCCGAGCCAGCGGTGGTTGACGTACGGCATGTCGACGCGCTTGGCCTGCTCCTCGACAGCGTCCTGCGCCTGCTTCTTGGTGCCGACGAAGAGGACGGTGCCGTTCCGCTCGGCGAGGTTCCGCGCGAAGTTGTGCGCCTCCTCGAGCCGCTCGAGCGCCTGCTGCAGGTCGATGATGTAGATGCCGCCCCGCTCCGCGAAGATGAAGCGCTTCATCTTCGGGTTCCAGCGGCGGGTCTGGTGGCCGAAATGGACTCCGGCCTCCAGAAGCTCTCGCATGGTGACGACGGACACGTTGGATCCTTTCTCTTGGTTGTTGCACTGCGCCGGCGGGCTCAGGTGGAACCGGCGTTCCGTCACGCCGGCACCGCCACCCGACCGTTCCGCCGGATCGGGTTACAAAGCCAAAAGAGTCTAGCGGCTCAAGCCTGAACCGCCGGGACCCGATCTTTCCTGCACAGTGGCGGCGAGCCAGTCCCCATCACCGCTCGAAGAGCTCGCATCGGCCGTCGAGGGCCGCGCGTGGGAGCTTGCCGTGGACGTGGTCGAGGAAGGGTTGCTCGATGACCAGCTGCCGTCGCTCCAGCGACTCGGCCGCCTCGGCCAGCTGGGCGACATGCCGACCTTCATCGCGGAGCTCGGCCGCGAGCTGCTGGAGCCGCAGCCCGAACGCCTCGGAATCGGCAGCGCGCTCGCCGCGCAGGCCCGCGACCACGCGCGCGAGCGGGAGGCCCTCGGCTTCGCGCCGCGCGAGATCGTCACCGAGTTCCTGCTTCTGCGACGGGTGCTCTGGCGATTCGTCACGGCGCGCGCGGCCGACCTCGGCACCGATGACGTCCTGCTCGTCGAGCGGCGCCTCAACGACACCGTCGACCGGCTCGTGACCGAATGCGTGGTCGCCTACTTCGACCGCGCCACCTCGGAGCTCGCGCACCGGGCCCACCACGACCAGCTGACCGGGCTCCTGCACCACCAGGCGTTTCTCGGCGAGCTGGAGATGGAGGTCGAGCGCGCGCGGCGTTACGGGCACGGTCTCGCCCTCGTCTTCGTCGATCTGGACAACTTCAAGGCCGTGAACGACACCCTCGGCCACCCGGAGGGTGACCGCGCGCTGCAGCGCTTCGCCGCGGCCTTCCGCGGGTCCCTGCGGGTCTTTGATCTCGCCGGGCGGATGGGAGGCGACGAATTCGCCGCCTACCTCGTCGAGATCGACGAGGAGACGGTGCCGCGGCTGCTCGACCGGATCCACGACCGCATCGACGAGCTCGTCGACCTGGGCGAACTGCCGACCGGCTCGAGCTTCAGCGCCGGCTGCGCGACCTTCCCGGACGAGGCGCCCGATGTCGACGGGCTCTTCCGGCTTGCGGACTCGCGCCTCTACGAGGCGAAGCGCGCCAGGGCCGCCTGAAGGTCCGGCGGCAGCGGCGACTCGACCTCGACGGGCTCCCCGCTGACCGGGTGCGGGAACGCCAGCTGCCAGGCGTGTAGGAACTGACGCTCGAGCTTGGGATCGCGCACGCCGTAGACCCGGTCGCCGACGACCGGAAGGTCGATCGCGGCGAGGTGGACGCGGATCTGGTGCGTGCGCCCGGTCTCGAGGCGGACGTCGAGGAGCGCGTGGTCGTCCAGCAGGCGGTCGACCTCGAAGTGGGTAACGGCGTCGCGCGGAGTGTCCGTGTCGAGCGACATGCGGGTCGGGTCGTGGCGGTCGCGGCCGATCGGCGCCTCGATGAGCCCGCGCCACGACTGCGGCCGACCCCGCACCAGGGCCTTGTAGCGGCGCTCCAGCTCCCGTTTCCGGACGAGGTTGCGCAGACTGCGGTAGGCGTCCTCGGTGCGAGCGACGACCATCAGGCCCGAGGTGTCGCGGTCGAGCCGGTGGACGATTCCGGGGCGCTCCGGAGCCTCGCCGCCGCCAAGTCGGCCGAGCAGGCCGTGCACCAGCGTCCCGGTGGCGTGGCCCGGGGCCGGGTGGACGACGATCCCGGCCGGCTTGTCGACCACGAGCAGGTGCTCGTCCTCGAATGCGATCCGGAGCGGCACCTCCTCCGGCTCGAGCTCTCCCGCTGGTTCGGGCGCCTCGAAGGCGACCTCCTCCCCGCCCTCCAGCCGAAAGCTCTTGGTGCGCGCCGCGCCGTCCACGAGCACGCCCTTCTGCGCCAGCAAGCGCTCCGCGGCCGCCCGCGAGCCCACCTCCGGCAAGGAGGCGAGGAACCGGTCGAGCCGCTCGCCCGCAGCTTCGGCTGGAACGCGGGCCTGCGTCAGGCTTTGCGCGTCTCGCCGACGACGAGCGCGAGGAAGAGGATCGCGACCCCGATCACGATGAACGAGTCGGCGAGGTTGAACGCGGGCCAGTAGCGGAGATCGAGGAAGTCGGTCACGTGCCCGAGCCGGATGCGGTCGATCAGGTTCGAGGTCGACCCCCCGATCAGCAGGCCGAGCGCGACCGGCAGCACCGGGTGCCGCGCCCCCGAGCGCGCGAAGAAGAGCAGCATCCAACCGACTGCGAGCGCCGTCAGGGCGGTGACGAGCGGCGTGGCGCTCGCAAACAGGCCGAAAGCGATTCCGGAGTTCTGGACGTGGTGGATCGAGAACGGCCCGAGGACGTGCAGCGACTCGTCGAGCGCGAGCTGGCTCGACACGATCAGCTTCGTCAGCTGGTCGGCCGCGATCGCCGCCAGGACGACGGCTCCGAGCCCGGCCCACTGCGAGGCGCGCGCGGCGAGCGACCGCTCGGCCGACGAGAGCGGCGTCAGCGCGTCGGTGCTCGAGCCGACGCGGACGTCGACTGTCCGCGGGACCGGCTCCGTCACCCGCGTTCCTCTTTGCGCTTGCAGTCGATGCACTGCGTCGTGTACGGCAGCGCCTCGAGCCGCTCGATCGCGATCTCTTGGTGACAGCTCCGGCAGGTGCCGAAGGTGCTGTCCTCGATGCGCTTCAGCGCCGCATCGATCGCCGCCAGCACGCGCTCCTCGTTCTCCTCCAGCGTGTAGTCGATCTCGCGGTCGACGGTCGACGTGGCGAGGTCCGCCGGGTGGTTGTCGCTGGGGATCTCCTCCCGCTCGTCCTCGATCGCGCCGGAGTTTTCTTCATGAAGGTAGTCGAGCGCCTCCTGCACGCGTGCGCGCTCGTCGAGCAGCCGCTGCTTGAAGTGATCGATGTCGATCATGGTGCTCACGAGAGTTTCCGCTCTGCTTCTTCGGCGTCGATGCCGGTCATCTCGACGACTTTATCCCGGGCCTTGTGGCCGGACACGATCGTGAGCGCCCGGCGCGGGAGGCCGACCCGCTCGGCCAGGAGATCGAGCACCGCATCGTTCGCGCGGCCGTCCTCGGGCGGGGCCGAGACGCGGATCTTCCAGCCGCCTCCGTGGCGCCCGGCGAGCTCGGTCTTGCGCGAGCCGGGCGAAACGCGGAGGCGAACACGGGTCGAAAGCCCCATGTGCCCAAGTATAGGTTCGCGTAGCGAGTGCCCTTCAGGCGATGCCGTCTAGCTTCTGGTCGCGAGCACCAAGCCAGGGGCCGTACTTGCCCGCGGCCAAGGCTGACTGCCTTGGCAAGGGTGAGGGTGGTTCCTGGCGCCGCGTGATCGCGGGCCAGAAGCGGGCATGTATTGCCTGAAGGGCACTCAGGCCGCCTGGGCTCCCGAGGCGTCGTCGACCGCGTCCAGCGCGGCTTCGAGCAGGGCTCGGATCTTGCGTGCCTCGCCGAGCAATCGCTCCCGCTCGGCCATCGCTTCGCGCGAGATCGACCGGGCCTCGGCGTGCGCCTCCTCGAGCACGTGGTCGGCTTCCTTCTTGGCCTGGGCCTTCTGCTCGTGGGCCGAGCGCTCGGCCGAGACAAGGGTGGTGCGCAGGAGCGACTCCATCTCGACGTGGCGGGCGAGCTGGCCCTGGAGCTGCTCGATCCGGTCGGCGAACTCGGCCCGCTCGCGCCAGGTCTCCTCGAACGACTGCGCGATCTCCTCGAGCAGCCGGTCGACGGAGCCGCGGCGGTAGCCGAAGAGCCCGCGTTTCAGGTCTAGGTGGTGGAGCTCGACTGGCGTGATGGTCATGGCTGACTCTCCTGACTCATGAGAAGCGGTTGAAGAGGTCGTCGATGATCAGACGAATCACGATCAGGGCGACGATGCCCACGACCGGCGAGAGATCCAGCGGCCCAAGCGACGGCAGGATCCGGCGGAAGATGCGCAGGTACGGCTCGCAGACGTCACGCAGGAAGTCCGAGATCCGGCGCACCCAGACGTTGTAGGGCAGCCGCACCCACGACGTCAGCACGTAGACGAAGATGAGCAGGAGGTAGACCTCGATGAAGATGTCGAGGAATTGGTTCACCGCCGACGCGGTGTCTGCGAGCAGCGCAAGCGTGGCCATCAGGCGTAAGTTCGGTCTGCCGTAACGAACTCCTGGCCCCGAGAACCTTTCCTCGGAATCAAGCGCATCGACCGGTCATTTCAGACGGGCGCCCGGGCAAAGCCCGGTCGCCCTGATGACGGCACCGCAAGCGGCGCCTAAGCTTGATTGAAGAAGCCGCGCTCGACGATCCGGGCGCGCTCCTCCGCCGAGACCTCGACGTTTCGCGGCGTGAGCAGGAACACCTTGTCTGCGACCCGCTGCATCCCGCCGTCCAGTGCGTAGGTGAGGCCGCTCGTGAAGTCGATCAGCCGCTTCGAGAGCTCCTGGTCGACGCCCTGCAGGTTGAGGATGACCGGCATCGAGTCCTTGAAGCGGTCGGCGATGCTCTTCGCGTCCTGGAAGCTCTGCGGGACGACCAGGTGCACCTGCACCGACGGCACCGCGCGAACGACACCGTCCGTGCGCCGGCCGCCGCGGGGTCGCAGGACGGGCGCGCGCGGCGCCTCTTCCTCCTCCGGCTCCGGGTCGGTCCAGTCGTCGAAGTCGTGCTGCCTGCGGCGCGGGGTCAGCCGCCGGACGTTCGGGCGCTCGCTGTACGTGCGCTCGAGGTCTTCCTCGGTGAGGTAGCCGTCCTCATCCCATTCGTCGTCCTCTTCGGCGATCCCGAAGTAGACGAGGGTGCGGCTCCAGACGTCTCCAAATGCCATGACTTGCGGATGTTACCGCCCGTACAGGATTGATCCCAAGCGCACCATCGTGGCGCCCTCGTCGGCCGCCACCCGGTAATCCTGGCTCGTTCCCATCGACAGCTCGCGCAGGTCGTAGCGCTCCGCCAACTCGCGCAAGCGTCTGAAGTACGGGCGCGACGCCTCCGGTTCATCGGCTTCCGGCGGCATCGTCATCAGGCCGCGCACGTCGCGGTAGAGGGCGAGGAAGTCCTCCAGCTCGTTCTCGGCGATCCCGGACTTCGTCTCTTCGCCGGAGAGATTGACCTCGACGAGGGCCGGGATCGTCAGGCGGCGGGCAGCCGACTCGCTCGCGAGCGAGTGGCAGAGCTCGCAGATGTCGTTGACGGTCTTTGCCTTGCGGCTCTGGAGATGGCCGATGAAGTGCCAGCGGAAGGCGTCGCCGTGGCGTGCGTGCTTCGCCTCCAGGTCCTGGGCGCG
>VAXM01000184.1 GCA_005883335.1 Actinomycetota bacterium | reverse complement strand
TCGAAGGCGCGCCTCCTGCGGTCGCCGCGCGGGTCAGGACCGCCCTCCAGCCCCTCGACGGGACGAGCCTCTTGGCCCTCAAGGGCGGAGAGGTCGAGCGGCGCCTTGCCGCGCTCACCGTCGTCGCGTCGGCGACCTACGACCGCGACTTCCCGCACACGCTGCGCGTGGTGGTCCGCCCCGAGCACCCTGTGGCGGTTGTGCGGCACGGGGCGGACGCCTGGGTCGTCGCCGCGAGCGGCCGCGTGATCACGGCGACGCAAGCGCACGCAAGCCGCTCGCTCCCGCGGGTCTGGATCACCTCGGGCTCGCCGCACCTCGGAGCGGCGCTCAGCGATCGCTTCGGCCTGCGCGCGATCCGGGCGCTGGCGCTGGCGAGGAACGCAGACCTGCAGGGCCGGATCCGAATCGTGCGCGCGGCAGACCACGAGTTGACGTTCCGGCTCGCCTCCGGGTTGGAAGTCCGGCTGGGCGACCTCACGGCCATTCGACTGAAGCTCGCGGTTGCTTCCCGGGTCCTCCCGGGCCTGCTTGCCCAGGGCGTCTACGCCTACCTCGATGTCAGCGTGCCGACCCGGCCCGTTGCCGGGACGAACTCTAAACCCGAAGGTTGAGCCTTATAGTTGACGCGTTGAAAGGGCGTTGACAGCCGCCTCCCAGGCGCGTACGCTGCCCGACTTGAAGGACTAAGGTACGGTCGAGCTTCAGGTCGAGACGAGTTGAGTGTGGGGATGAGCGTGAGAGATCAAGCAGGCAATTACCTGGCCCTGATCAAGGTCGTGGGCGTCGGTGGCGGCGGCTCCAACGCCGTCAACCGGATGGTCGACGCCGGCCTCAGCGGGGTCGAGTTCATCGCGATCAACACGGACGCGCAGGCGCTGCTGATGTGCGACGCCGACGTGAAGATGCCGATCGGCTCGAGCGTCACCCGGGGTCTCGGCGCCGGAGCAGATCCCTCCGTCGGCCGCGCCGCCGCCGAGGAGAGCCGCGACGAGCTGAAGGAAGCGCTCAAGGGCGCGGACATGATCTTCGTCACCGCGGGCGAGGGCGGGGGCACGGGTACCGGCGCTGCGCCGATCGCGGCGCAGCTGGCCGGCGAGCTCGGCGCGCTCTGCGTCGGCGTCGTCACGCGCCCGTTCTCGTTCGAGGGACGGCGCCGGGCCGAAGTTGCCTCGCTCGGCGTGGAGGAGCTGCGCGACCACGTCGACACGCTCATCGTGATCGAGAACGACCGTCTCCTGCAGGTGGTCGAGAAGCAGACGTCGATCGTCGACGCCTTCCGGATGGCCGATGATGTCCTGCGCCAAGGCGTCCAGGGAATCACGGACCTGATCACGATCCCCGGCCTCGTCAACCTCGACTTTGCGGACGTGCGGACGATCATGAGCGAGGCCGGCTCCGCCCTGATGGGAATTGGAACTGCGTGTCGTCGATCGAAGGCGCGACGGGGATCCTGCTCAACGTCACCGGCGGACCGAACATCGGCCTCTTCGAGGTCAACGAGGCCGCCGAGGTCGTCACGTCGGCTGCGGATCAGAACGCGAACGTGATCTTCGGTGCGGTCATCGACGACGCGCTCGCCGACGAGGTCCGCGTCACGGTGATCGCGACCGGGTTCGGGCCCGCTCGGCTGCGGCGTCGTCGCCGCACCGAGGAGCCCGCGGAAGCGGGTCATGAGGGCGAGCCGGGCCGCGAAGTTCCCGCGGAGCGCTTCGAGGTTTCGGACGAAATCCTCGAGGTGCCCTCGTTCCTGCGCGACGGCTGAGTAAGCACCCAGTGTTCCTCGCGTGTGCAAACCAGGAGGTTTAGCGCCGTTCCGCAGTGGTAACGATTCGGCTGCCCTCTCGGGTCAACCGTAGGGTTGGCCCGCGATGACCCGGTCCGGCCGCCCCGGCCTCGGCCTCCAAGCCGAAGCCGGGGCGGCTCCTTTATGAGGCGGTGTTCCCCTCCGCGGCCCGGTCGGCGCCTTTAGCATCAGCGTCCGATGCAGACTCTGCTCCGGACGCCGCTCTACGACCGGCACGTGCAGCTCGGCGCGCGGCTTGTCCCGTTCGCCGGCTGGGAGATGCCGGTGCAGTACCAGGGGGTGATCCCGGAGCATCTCGCGGTCCGCCAGGACTGCGGGGTCTTCGACGTCTCGCACATGGGCGAGCTCGAGGTCGAGGGCCCCCGCGCGCGCGAGCTCCTGCAAGCGCTGCTCTCAAACGACCTCGACCGGATCGAGCCCGGAAAGGCGCAGTACACGCTGCTCACCAACGAGGAGGGCGGGATCGTCGACGACCTGATCGTCTACGAGCGCGATCCGGAGCGCTTCCTGCTGATCGTCAACGCATCGAACCGCGAGGCCGACTTCGCCTGGATCCGCGAGCGCGAGATCTCGGGCTCGACGGTGCGGGACGTCTCGGACGACTACGCGCTGCTCGCCGTCCAGGGACCGCGGTCGTTCGAGCGGCTCGGCCTCCCGGGCGCGCACGCGTTCACGTTCGCCGATGGAGAGGTCGACGGGATCGCATGCACGGTCAACCGCACCGGCTACACCGGCGAGCTCGGCTGCGAGCTTCTGGTCGAGGCGGACAGGGGCGCCGAGCTCTGGGACCGCGTGCTCGGGCGCGGCGCGGTGCCGTGCGGGCTAGGTGCGCGGGACACGCTGAGGCTCGAGGTCTGCTACCCGCTGCACGGCAACGACATCGGGCCTGAC
>VAXM01000029.1 GCA_005883335.1 Actinomycetota bacterium | reverse complement strand
GCCGTGCCGGTTCGGTGCTCGCCACGCCGACGGGATAGACCTCCGCCTCGACAACGCACGAATCGGGGTACTCGATCGCCCGCATCACCGCGACGGACCGTCCGTCCCGGCGAGCATGGCGAACGAAGAGCTCCTGCCCTGCCGGTGACGCCTTGACGGACTGCTTGCCCGAGCTCTTGCTCACTGGCCCGAGCCGCAGGCGGAGGCGCCGAGGTCGACTGCGATCGCATCGGCGCGGGCGCCCAGCGTGGACATCCGCTGCTGGAACGCGGCGAGGTCGGGGCTCTTGCCGGCACGCACGTCCGCGATCAGCGAGCGCGATCCCGCGACGGCCTGCTCGTAGAGCGCAAGCATCTGCCGAACCTGTACCTCGCGGCCCTTCGGCGGCGTCAGGGCGCGCAGGCTCTGAACCGTGTTCTCGAGCACGCCGTCGACCTTGTCGAGCCAGTCGAGGGCTGTGGAGCCCCCGGACGGCAGCGGCAACCGGAGCAGATCGGTCGCCAGCTTGTTGCAGATCGCGTTCGCTTGGCTGGCCCACGCGGCGGAGCTCCCGACAACCGTCGTCCTCACGGCGCCCGCGTTGACGGCGGCCTGAGCGACAGTGTCGCGATCCGTGTAGCCGTTGAACCGCACGAAGAGCGTCTTCGGCTGCTGGAAGACGAGCACGGCCGGGTCGTCGAGGACCCGGTCGGCCGCCGTAGCGGCGCCCGTCAGAAGTGAGGTCAGCGGCGCTGCCACCTTGTTGTCGGCGACGTTCAGCGCGACGAAGCCGGCGCCTGCCATCGCGGCTCCCTGGCGGGCCTCGTCCCGAGCCACGACGTCCACCGAGGAGCGGGGCGCGTAGAGCGCGACCACTACGACCGGGTTCGAACGCAGCGCCACGGCGAGCGTGCCAGGCATCCCGTCGATCACCGCGGGCGTCTTTGCCTTCTTCTTCGCGGCGTGTTTCGTCTTCGGCTTCTTGGCTGCCGACCGGAGGTGGTGCTTGACCGGATGAAGCGGCTTGATCTTGTTCACCGCGGCGCTGGGCGTGCTCTGCCCGCCCGTCAGCAGGAGAAGCCCTCCGCCGAGCGCAAGCAGGGCCACAAGTCCGGCCGCAGCGAGAATCCGTGTCCGCTGACTCACGGTCTTTCTATCGGCACGTGACGCGCGCCCCTTGACAGATAGAGAAAGGGCGCGGTCTCCCGCGCCCAAGGCGTTCGCTTGCGACGCCGACCATGAGAGGCCGTGCCGGCTCTGCCGGTGCGGCCGTTAACAGAAAGGGCGCGGTATCCCGCGCCCTTTCGACACCAAGTGGCCGGCCGGCTCTAGCAGTAGCCGGGCGAGATGTCGCCCGAGGGGCCGGACTTGTGGTACTGAATCGTGCCCGGAACCGTGTTACGGAGGCAGTAGCCGCCCGTCGTTGCGACCGAGATCTTGATGTTCTTGATCCCGGCGTCGTAGGACGCCTGCAGCTTCGTCAGGGTGACGCCCGTGTAGCCGGTCGAGTGGTCGGCGTTGAACGCCTCCATGCCCGGGACGGCAGCGCGAACGTTCGCCTGCGCGGCGGACTTGTTCGCCCGCGTGCGGAAGCTGAGGTACGAGGGGATCGCGATTGCCAGCAGGATCCCGAGGATGATGATCACGACCAGGAGCTCGATCAGCGTGAAACCGCGATCGTCTCTCCGGAGTCGCTGCCACAGGCTGGTAGTCATTCGAATGCTCCTTCGGTTCGTTGAACTGCGGTGGCTGGGGAATAGATCGGCTTGCGATTGCTCCAGGCATGACACCCGAACGGGTGACGGAACGAAGAAGGGCGCGGTCTCCCGCGCCCTTCGCGTACTTACTCGGGTCGTTCCGATCAGCAGTAGCCGGTCTTGATGTCGCCCGAGGGGCCGGACTTGTGGTACTGAACCGTGCCCGGAATCGTGTTGCGGACGCAGTACCCGCCGACCGTGGCAACCGAGATCTTGATGTTCTTGATCCCGGCGTCGTAGGACGCCTGCAGCTTCGTCAGGGTCACGCCCGTGTAGCCGGTGGCGTGGTCGGCGTTGAACGCCTCCATGCCCGGAACGGCAGCGCGGACGTTGGCCTGCGCGGCGGACTTGTTGGCCCGCGTGCGGAAGCTGAGGTACGAGGGGATCGCGATTGCCAGCAGGATCCCGAGGATGATGATCACGACCAGAAGCTCGATCAGGGTGAAACCACCCTCATCGCGCCGCACCTGGCCGAGTCGGTGCGAAAGGCTGTAACGCATTCGTGTTTCCTCCTTAAGGGGTGCGCAGATGGCCTGCCCCTCCATCGGCGCCGCGCCTCTCGTTCGATCCCCCCCGATCGGGTGAACGCGAGCCGCTCTCAAGAATGGCTCCACTACTGCCGATAGCCGCAGAGCGGTCATGGCGGAGAGCCTGTACTCAATCGACGACTTGCTGGAGCAGATGGTGGCGCGAAATGCGTCGGATCTGCACATCACGGTCGGCGCGCACCCGGTCGTCCGGGTCCGCGGCCGTCTCGAGCCCCTGCAGGACGTTCCGCCGCTGACGGCCGAGACGACCCAGCAGCTCCTCTACCGCGTCCTCTCCACCGACCAGCAGAAGCAGCTCGAGATCGGGCGCCAGATCGACTTCGCGCACTCCATCCCCGGCCTCGCGCGCTTTCGCGTGAACGTGTACTGGCAGCGCGAGACCCTCGGCGCAGCCTTCCGCCTGATCCCGACCGAGATCAAGACGCTCGAGGAGCTGGGGATCCCCTCCAGCCTCCACGCGTTCACGGACAAGCCGCGCGGGCTGGTGCTCGTCACCGGGCCGACCGGCTCAGGTAAGTCGACGACGCTCGCGGCCCTCATCGACGAGATCAACCGCAAGCGCGCCGAGCACATCCTCACGATCGAGGACCCGATCGAGTTCGTGCACCGCCACAAGCGCTGCGTCGTCAACCAGCGCGAGATCGGCGTCGACGCGACCGACTTCGCCAACGCTCTCCGCGCCGCACTCCGCCAGGACCCGGACGTGATCCTCCTCGGCGAGATGCGCGACCTCGAGACGATCTCGACCGCCCTGACCGCGGCCGAGACCGGCCACCTCGTCTTCGCCACCCTGCACACCCAGAGCGCTCCCGGAACGATCGACCGCGTGATCGACGCCTTCCCGGCGGGGCAGCAGGACCAGATCCGCATCCAGCTTGCCGCCACGCTCGAGGGGGTCGTCACACAGGCGCTCCTCCCGACCGCCGACGGCCAGGGCCGCGTGCCCGCCCTCGAGATTCTCTTCCCCGACGACGCCGTCCGGAACCTGATCCGCCAGGCCAAGGTCGAGCAGGTCTACTCGGTCATGCAGACCGGTACCGCCAAGGGCATGCAGACCATGGAGCAGTCGCTCTCCGACCTGACGCTCCGCGGAGTGATCACGCTGGAGACCGCCCTCTCCAGGTCGAGCCGGCCCGAGCAGCTCTTCGGACTGCTCGAGCGTGCCGGCTTCGACGTCTCCAGCGAGCAGGCCTCCGTCCCGAGCCTGCGAGTCGCGGAGGCGTAGGCCATGGACTTGAAGAAGGAGATCAAGCTCTCTGACCTCGTGCCGAAGCGGAAGCCGAAGGTGCCGAAGCCTGAGGCCGACGAGGCACCGAAGGAGAAGAAGCCGAAGAAGCCGAAGAAGCCAAAGACCTCGCTCCTGAAGAAGGACCTTTCCTTCAAGCGCAAGCCGAAGGAGAAGCGCGCGCTGGTCGAGGAGGACGAGCAGCCGAAGAAGAAGCGCAGCAAGCGCGCGCCCCGCGACGGCGCCAGGACGAAGCGCGCCAAGAAGCTCGTCGGCCTCAAGATCGGCGGCTCGCAGCTCGCGGCCGCCCGCATCGTCAACAACGGCTCGCCGGAGCTCGTCCAGGTCGCCCGCGAGAAGCTCGACCACGGTCTCGTCGTAGGCGGCGAGCTGCGCGAGCCAGAGCTCCTCTCCGAGCAGCTGCGCGCGTTCTTCCGGAAGCACAAACTGCCGCGGCAGGGCGTCCGCCTCGGGATCGCCAACAACCGCATCGGCGTCCGCATCTTCGAGATCGCCGGGATCGACGATCCGAAGCAGCTCGAGAACGCGATCCGCTTCCGCGCCCAGGAGGTGCTGCCGATCCCGATCGAGGAGGCAGTGCTCGACTACCAGGTGCTCGGCGACCGCGTCGACGAGGACGGCAACAAGGTCCGCCGGATCCTGCTGGTGGTCGCTTACCGCGAGCTGATCGACCGCTACGTGTCGGCCTGCAAGAAAGCCGGCATCAGGCTCGCGGGGATCGACCTCGAAGCCTTCGCGCTTCTGCGCGCGCTCGCCACGCCGCCCGAGGACAAGACTGCCACCGCCGACGCCGCCATCGTCGTCGTTGCGATCGGCCACGACCGCTCGACCTTTGCCGTCTCGGACGGGCGCGTCTGCGAGTTCACGCGCGTTCTGGACTGGGGCGGAGGAACTCTCGACGTCGCGATCGCGCGCGAGCTCGACTCGACGCCGTCGGAGGCCGAGCCGTTCAAGCGCGAGCTCTCGCTCGCCGTCGACAACGTGCCGGAAGGGCTCACCGCGGAACAGGCCGCGACCGCGCGGGAAGCCGTTCGCCGCCAGCTGCAGGGCTTCGCGCGGGAGCTCGTCTCCTCGCTCCAGTTCTACCAGAACCAGCCCGGCTCTCTGGGCATCGGCGAGATCGTGATCACGGGCGGGACCGCCCATCTCCAGGGTCTCGGCGATGAGCTGCAGAAGCTGATCGGCGTGCGCGTCACCGTGGGCGACCCGCTGACGCGCGTCAAGCTCGGCAAGAAGCTGAAGGAGACCGAGCAGGTCGGCTCGCTCGCCGTCGCGATCGGGCTCGGGATCGAGGACTAGGGGCACTGATGCAAGCCATCAACCTCCTCCCGCGAGACGACGCCAGGCGCGGCCGCCAGAAGACCCAATGGATCGTCATCGTCCCGGTCGTCCTGGCGGTGCTACTGACGGGCGCCTTCTCGGCGACGTTCCTCTCCGCCAGCGGCAAGGTGAAGGACAGGCAGTCCGAGCTCGCCTCGCTCCAGATGCAGCTCGCCGCGATTCCGACCCCGGACGCCTCGAAGGTGCGGACGCAGACCGCGCTCGCCGCCGACAAGCAGGCCCGCGTCACGGCTCTCAACGCGGCGCTCTCGCGCCGGGTCGTCTGGGACCGTGTCTTCCGCGAGCTCTCGCTCGTGCTGCCCGATGACGTCTGGCTCGCGACCGTCTCCGCGAAGGCGCCGGTGTCCTCGTCGGTCGCGACCCCGCCGGCGGCTCCGGCCGCGGGCGCCGCGGTCGCGGCGACAGGCATCACGATGGACGGCTACACGTACTCGCAGCCCGCGGTCGCACGCCTGCTGACGCGGCTCTCCGTGGTTCCCGACCTGGTCAACGTCCAGCTTCAGCAGAGCACGCTGAGCAAGATCGGGGCGACCCCGGTCGTCCACTTCACGATCGCGGCCGACGTGCGCAAGCCGGGAGGTGCCTCGTGAAGAGCTCCGTCCCGCAGCCCGTCGTCATCATCCTGATCGTCATCGGCTTCTTGATCGCCGCGCTCGGGGGTTACTTCTTGCTGCTCGGCCCGCAGCGCTCGAAGGCGGCCTCGCTCGACAGCCAGATTGTGGACACGCAGAGCTCGGTCGACTCGGCCCGCGCGCTCACGCTGCAGGCCAAGCAGGGGGCGAAGATCCGGGTCGCCGACATCTTCCGCCTGACCAAGGCGATGCCCGACCAGACCGACATGGCCGGGATCCTGCTCGAGCTCAACCAGGTCGCTCAGGACAGCGGCATCACGTTCACGCAGATCACGCCTGCGACGGTTCCCGATCACCGTCGAGTTCGAGGGCAACTTCTACGAGCTGTCCGACCTGCTCTACCGGCTGCGCAACCTCGTCGACGTTCGTCACGGCGCGCTCGACTCGTCCGGGCGGCTGTTCGCGATCGACTCGGTCGACTTCGCGGAGGCCTCGCCGCCGGGCTTCCCGCAGATCAAGGCGCACCTCGTGATCGACGCGTTCGTCTACGGAATCGGGACCGCGCCGACGGTGGAGCCTGTGGGTGGCGCCTCGACCGGTACGACGGGCGCGGCCGGAGCCACCGGCACGACCGGAGCCACCGGCACGACCGGGGCCACCGGGACGAGCGGGACCACCACGACCGCGGCGGGTGCCGCTCCGGCGGGAGAAAGGCGAAGGCCAAGAAGCAGAAGATCATCGCCGGCGTCCTCGGAGCCCTTCTCGTCGGCGTTCTCGCCTTCCAGGGCCCGCGGACGCTGAAGATGCTCCATCAGTCCAGCGCGAGCGCCTCGCCGGCAGCGACCACGACGGCCGCGACGGCGACGGGGGCGACCGGCGCAACCGGCGCGCTCGCCGCGACCGCGGTCGGCTCGACCTCGGCGTCCGGGAGTACCGGCGACGGCGTGAACGACCCGGGCGTCCTGCCGGCACCGCAGTCGGGCCAGCTGCTCGCCTTCAGCCGTTTCCGGAGCAAGGATCCGTTCACGCAGCAGATCAACATCAAGTGCGCGGGCGACGCTGCCTCGAGCGCCGGTTGCGGAGCGTCCACGGCGGCTCAGCCGTCGGGGACCACGACCACGACCGGCAAGACGAAGCCCACCGGCTCCGGGAGCACGACTCGTCGGCGCGAAGTTTCCTGCGTCGAACCCGACCTTCGTGCTCGTCTCGCTGACGAAGAAGTCGGCGAAGATCGGAATCTCGGGTGGCTCGCTCGAGGGCAGCAAGCAGACGGTGACGCTCAAGAAGGGCGTCGCGCTGACGCTGATGAACACCGCCGACGGCACGCGCTACGTGCTGCGGCTGGTCTCGGTCAGCTAGACGGTCCCTGCGGGCTCTTAGCCGGTTGACGCGTCGAACGTGGACGTGGTCCGGGCGTACGGCCGCGCGTTCAGCGTCGTGCCGTCCCGCACGACGACGGTCACGGCCTTCAGCGCCCGGCCGTTCGTCGGCGTCGTCAGGACGATGTAGGTGTCGACCCGGTAATTCTTGTGATCGGCTCCCGTCACAGGCTGGCTCGGATTGCACTGGTTCGGAAACGCTGAGGCGCTGCAGCTCCCCGTCACCTCGGCCGAGGTCGAGTTCGGGCACGAGACGCCCAGAGCCGAATCGCACTTGTACGTGTTGTCGACGGTCCCGAGCGCCGTCGAGTCGAGTCCAATCGAGTTGTACGTGATCGCGCGGTAGAGCTCCATCTGCGAGTCGGCGAGGGCCGAAGCGGTCGAGATCTTGCTCGCGCGGTTGAGCGCGACCGTGCCGGAGTTGAAGGCAGCCACGATCGCGAGGATGCCGATGTTCAGCATCACCATCGCCATCAGGAGCTCGATCAGGCCGAAGCCGCGTTCGCTACATAGCCGCACGCGCACGGTTCCCCTATCGGCAGTCCGCCGACATCCCTCAAGCGGGCCAATCCCTCTGCCGATACGAGGTACGTATGGCTGCGTACGCCTACGGCGCTATCAACGCGGACGGGCTCGAGCTCAAGGGCGAAGTGCATGCGCCCGATGTCGAGGCCGCGCGCGAGCAGCTGCGCATCCGCGGCCTGCTCCCGGACTTCCTCGAAGAGAAGCCGGCGAGCGGCGAGGAGGGCGTCCGGACGGTCTTCAAGAAGATCAAGCCGAAGACGCTGCAGATCTTCTCGCGCCAGTTCGCGACGATGATCGAGGCCGGCCTCAACGTCGTCAGCTCGCTCGTGATCCTCGAGGAGCAGACCGACGACCCCTACTTCGCGATGGTGATCAAGGAGATCCGGGCCGACGTCGAGGGCGGTCTCCTGCTCTCACAGGCGCTCAGCCGCCACCCGAAGATCTTCACCCGCCTCTACGTCGCGATGGTCGAGGCGGGCGAGGCGGCCGGAATCCTCGACCAGGTGCTCGACCGCGTCGCGTACCAGATCGAGAAAGAGACGCAGATCAAGCGCCGCGTCAAGAGCGCGATGATGTACCCGACGATGGTGCTGATCTTCGCCACCCTCGTCCTGATCGGCCTGCTGATGTTCCTCGTGCCGGTCTTCGTGAAGATCTTCGCGCAGCTCAACGGCAAGCTGCCGACGCTGACGCAGTACGTGGTCGGCGCCTCGGACCAGCTGCGCCACCACTGGTACATCATCTTCCCCGCGCTCTTCCTCTCGATCTGGGGCATCCGCCGCCTGAAGCGGACCGAGGCTGGCCGCCAGGTCTGGGACCGGACGAAGCTGAAGATCCCGATGAAGATCGGCGACGTCGTCCTGAAGGTGACGATGGCGCGCTTCTCGCGGACGCTCTCGACCCTCGTTGCCGCCGGCGTCGACATCATCAAGGCGCTCGAGATCACCGGCCAGACGGCCGGCAACTGGGTCGTCGAGGAGGCGCTCGCCGGGGTGCGGCAGAAGGTGCATCAGGGCATCCCGATCGCCCAGCCGCTGATCGAGAACCCGGTCTTCCCGCCGATGGTCAGCCAGATGGTGAAGATCGGCGAGGAGACGGGAGAGCTCGAGAAGATGCTCTCGAAGATCGCGGACTTCTACGAGGACGAGGTCGACACGGCCGTCGCGTCACTGACGGCGATCATCGAGCCGCTGATGATGATCGGCGTCGGAATGATGGTCGGCGTGATCATCATCTCGATGTACTTGCCGATGTTCAAGCTGCTCTCGCTCGTCAAATAGCGCTGCCCGTCGCGATGCGCGCGACGAGGAAGCAGAGGCCGATCACGAGGCCGACGACCAGCGTCAGCGCCGTATAGAGCACCACCAGGTTCACCCACAGCGGCCGCTCGGACTCCGGGCGGGGCGGGGGAGCAAGCCGCCAGGGGCGGAATGCGAGCAGGAACAGGGCGACGGCGCCCGGCGGCTCGGGTGGCTCGAGCACCTCGCCCGTGGTGCGCCACGACGCCGAGAGCCCGTTTGTGGATGCCGTGTCGACGCGAGGGAGATCGAGCTCGAGCAGACGCGCCTCTGGGCGCATCCTGACGAGCTCGCTCTCGCGGACGACCGTCTCGACGTCCTCGGCGAGCAGCAGACAGTCGCGCCCGTCGATCATGCGAATGGCGAGCGCCGCCGGCTCGCTCTCGGCTCCGAGCCAGGCTTCCTCGACCCAGCCCACCAGTCCGTCGGGCGTCTCGACCCGGAAGCCGTCACAGCCGAGCAAGTCGTGTCGCACGGTCGTGGCCATGCCGGTCCTATTCCCGCTTTTCGGTTGGCGGAACCGCGGAGATTCAGGGCGCGCAGCGCAACTCCGCGTGCTCCACGCGTGGCGTTCCCTGAGCATCGTGGACGAACACGAACGAGGCGAGGATGTGTTCGCCGGCGTCGTTCGTCAGCACGTCATGGACCTCGAAGATCGAATCGTGGTCGATGCTGATCTCGGTTCCATGGCCGGTGAAGCCAGAGCTCGTCGTGACCGTCCGGTCGAGACGATGGTGGATGCCATGGACGCCGCGCTCGTAGACGTAGAGCGTCCCGGTCACGGTGATGGTGTGATCGAGGCCCGTGCAGGGGTTGACGTCGACGAAGGACTCCTCGAAAGGAAACGCGGCTGGCGGATCGGCTGTTGCGGTTGCTGGAAAGAGCGCCAGTGCGAGGATCGCACCGAGCGCGAGGAGCGCGAAGCGTGTATTCACGATGCCTTCTCCCTTGTTCGCGGTGGGCGGAACGCGAGAAACGTTCCTGGCGGCGGTGGATCAGTGGTAGAGAGTTGGTTCCAGCTCAGTGGACCCGGGCCGTTGTGAGGTCTCAACGTGGGTGGTACGTTCGCCGTACCGACGGCGTGAGGAGCCGCTTGGATTTCCGGATTCTTGGGCCCTTAGAGGTCCGCGATGGTGACCGTAGGCTCGATTTGGGCGGTGTGAAACAGCGGTCGCTACTGGCACTGCTCCTCCTGGCCCACGGGCGACCGGTAGCGACGGAGCGGCTCATCGACGACATCTGGGGCGAAAGGCCGCCGGAGACGGCACGGAAGAGCATCCAAAAATACGTGTCGAACCTTCGGGATTCGCTCGGTGCCGGACGAATCCGGACCATCGACCGGGGTTACGCGGTTCAGCTCGAGCCCGGGGAGCTTGACCTGGGACGGTTCGAGGAGACGGCGCGCTCCGCAGCCGCAGCGCCGGCACCCCGTGCAGCGACGGAGCTCCGCCACGCCTTCGCGCTGGTCGTACGTGAGCCGCTCGCCGATCTCCGCGACCAGCCGTGGGCGGAAACGGAGGTCGCGCGGTTGGACGAGCTGCTCCTGATGACGGCGGAGATCCGTCACGACGCGGAGCTCGACCTCGGGGAGCACCGCCGCCTCATCCCAGGCCTCGAGGACCTGGCGGCGAAGCATCCGTACCGGGAGCGGTTCCTCGAGCAGCTGATGCTCGCCCTCTACCGGTCAGGCAGGCAAGCAGACGCACTGGCCGCTTATCGCCGCGGGGCGACACGGCTGCGCACGGACCTCGGTCTCGAGCCGAGTGAATCTCTGCGCGCGCTCGAGGAGAGGATCCTGAATCACGATCCCCTCCTGACACCCCGGCCGCAAGGACCTCCTTGGCGTCGGCGGACGCGTCCGCGGTATGCAAAACGTCTCTTGGCGCTTGGCACCGCGCTCGCCGTAGCCGCTGCTGCGTCGCTGTGGATCGTCACCGCGGGTGCCCAGCACCGATCGACGCTCGGGAAACGCATCGTGCTGCTCGACACTCGGAACGGGAAGGTGATCGCCCAGTGGCCTTATCGCGACTATCGGTTCCCCTGGGTCACGACGGGCAACGGCAAGTTCTGGCTGGCGAGCTTCACGAACGGGTTCACCGAGGTCGATCCGCGCTCCGGAAGGATCCTCCGGCGGTTGCTGCCACCATTCGGCAACGCCACGAACCTGGCGCTGCCAGTCGGGCACAGCATCTGGTTCACCGGGAGGGTTGGGCTCGCCCGCTATGACCTGAGATCGAACCGGGTCGTCGCACGCTTCACGCCGTTTCACCCTCGGCAGGGATTCGGGCTGTACGGCATCGCTCGCGGAGCCGGTTCACTCTGGGTCGCGAGCGTCGAGCAAAACGAGGTGCTCCGCGTAAACCCGCGGACAGGCGCAGTCGAGGCAAGGATCCCGGTGCCGAAGCCATGGTGGCTTGCCAACGGGAATGGGGGGCTGTGGGTGTCTTCAGACTCGGAAGGGCTGCTGCGAATCGACCCCACCAGCAATTCGATCGCGGCAATTGCGCGTGTCCCGGAGCCGATTGACGCGGTGGTCGTCGGTAACGGATTCGTCTGGGCCACGAACAGCAAGAGGGGGACAGCGTCGAAGGTCGACCGCGGCGGGCGCATCGTCGCGACCTACCGCACGGGAAGAGGCGCGCACGAACCGTCCTTCTCTGCCGGAAAGTTGTGGGTCTCGAATGAGAAAGAAGGCAGCCTCACGAGCATCGACGCCGCAACAGGGAGGCTGCGAACGTTTCGCTTCGGCCGCCGTCTCGGCACTGAAGCTGCCCTGGGACGCTATGTGATGTTCGCGATCACGGCGTGAGCCTTTCCGATCCGCCGTGCGTTCAGGGCGCCAGGCGTTCAACCGACCAGCCCGAGCCCTCGCGCGCGCGCGTGAACCTGACTCGGTCGTGCAGGCGGTCGTCGCGGTGCTGCCAGAGCTCGATCGCTTCGGGCTCGAGGACGTACCCGCCCCAGCGGTCAGGCCTCGGAGGCTCGCCGAGCTCCAGCTGCCGTTTGAACTCGGCTTCGAGCTCGTCACGGGACGCAACGGGCTCGCTCTGGCGCGAGGCGGCCGCGGCCGCGCGAGACCGCAGGGGCCTCGTCAGCCAGTACGTGTCCGACTCGTCGGGCGGGAGGCGCCGCACCACACCCTCGACGCGCACCTGCTTCCCGAGGGCCTGCCAGTAGAAGACCAGCGCGGCGCGCGGGTTCTCGTCCAGCTCGCGGCCCTTGCGGCTCTCGTAGCCGCTGAAAAACGTGAAGCCGCGCTCATCTGCGCCCTTCAGCAGGAGCATCCGCGCCGAAGGCCGGCCGGCGGCATCTGCGGTCGCAAGCGTCATCGCCTCGGGCACCTCGACGCCGGCCGCACGAGCCTCTTCCATCCACTCGTTGAAGACAGCGACGGGATCCGTCACCGCCAGCCGTTCTCGAGCAGCTCCCGCACCTCTTGGACGCCGACCTCCCAGATGCGCGCGACCTGGTCGTCGGGCAGCTGGTATGTCCCCTGGAACACGCCGTCACCCAGCAGGTCGCGAACCTGAGCGGGGCCGGCGACCTGGTACGCAGCCTGGTCGAGACCCGGCTTCCGCTCAGAAGGAAGCTCGACACCTTCCAGTCGCGTCCACGGAAAGTTCTCGAACCAGTTCGCGTGACTGGGCAGCGGATCGACGTCGCGAGCCGCCTCCTGCACGCGGTCGCTCGACCACCAGCTGTGGAAGATCGCTTGTGCATCGTGGTGGGAGGCCATCCACTCCCGGACGAGCGCGGCGCCCGGAAGGTTCCCGCCGTGCCCGTTCACGACGAGAAACCGCCGGAACCCTTGGCCGTACAGCGAGTCCAAGAGGTCGCGCAGCACAGCCAGGAAGGTCTCGAGCCGCAGCGTCGGGCTCCCGGGATACGCCGCGAAGGAGGGGGTCAGCCCGTAGGCCAGCACCGGCAGCACCAACACGCCCAGCGGCTCGGCCCCCTCCGCCGAGACGCGCTCCGCCAGGATGTTGTCCGTCTCCAGCGAGAGGAAGCCGTGCTGCTCCGTCGACCCGATCGGCAGCACGACCCGGTCGTCGCGCCGCAGGTACTCCTCGACCTGCATCCAGTTGCAGTCGCGGATCCTCACGAGCGCTCGAGCGAAGCGTGCCGGCGGCTGATCGTCTCGAACCACCGAAGCAGCAGGAACCCGGCGACGCCGTAGATCGCGCCGACGAGCAGTTCCGCGCCCACGAGACCGCCCACGTCGCCGAGGCCGGCGCCGTTCGCGAGCTTGCGCGCCGCCGCGATCGCGTGCGTGAAGGGCAGCCCCTGCGCGGCCGTGCTCATCCAGCTCGGCAGGTCATCGAGCGGCACGTTCGCCCCGGTGAAGATCAGCAGGAAGCCGAAGATGACGTTCGAGAGCACGGCGTTCTCCCGGATTCGCAGGCTGAGCGCCGCGTTGATCAGTCCCAGGCCGGTGCAGGAGAAGGCCGCGATCAGAACGACGAGCGCGAGGGGCGCGAACGATGAGGCCGGCAGGTGCACGCCGAGGATCAGGCTGCCGACGGCGAGCGAGAAGGCAGACACGAGCGCTCCGTTGAGCACGACCGGCAGCGACCGCCCGAAGAAGAGCGGGATCCGGGCCGCCGGGCTGACGAGGATCGCGCTCAGCGTGTCCTGGAAACGCTCGCCTCCGATGCTCTGGGCCATCGCGAACAGGCACGGGATCGACGAGTACTGCAGCGCGTTTCCGATTACGTAGAACTCGTCCGATCGCAGATGCGCCGAGCGGCCGATGTAGGCGAAGAGCAGGATCTGGAAGATTGGCGCGATCAGCATGGTCGGGATGTAGATCCACGGCGTCAGCCAGTAAAAGAGCGCGCGGAAGCTAGTCAGCCCGCCGACGAAGAAGATGCGGGCGGCGACGATCACGTCAGCGAGAGCGATCCGCTCACGCGCGCCGCGCGCAGCACGCGGTCGGTGACGAGCACGCCGACGACGACGTAACCGAGCCCGAGCCCAACGCAGGCGCCGATGTCTGGGAGGGGAGACCCGCCGAGCGCCGACTCGCGAATCGCGCTCATCCCCCAGGTCGGAGCGAGCGCCCAGGAGATCGGGTGCACCCAGCCCGGGAGGAACGAGAGGGGCACGAGGAAGCCGCAGATCAGCCAGACCGGATACTCGAAGAAGTTCCCGAGCACCCAGGCGGCGCGGAACCGTACGAACGAGACCGCGAACAGGAAGCCGAGGCCGGCGAACGAGAGCACCGTCCCGAGGATCGCCAGCGCGAACAGGAGCGGGTGGGCGATCGTCAGGTGAACGCCGAACAGGAACCGCCCCCACAGCAGCGTGGCCGCGAGGTTGTAGATCCCGACCGTCGCAAGCCCGAGCGTCGTCGGCAGCAGGATGAGCGAGAAGTGCCGCGGCGTCGTGACCAGCAGCTCGAGCGTCCCCCACCAGCGCTCGCGCTGCATCGCCGAGCCCGCGGAGGTGCTGACGGACGACCACATCCCCATCACGGCAGCGCCGAACGATGCGTAGATCAGCGTCCTCGGGCTGTCGCCCGCGCGGAAGACGAAGAACGCCGTCGTGGCGAAGAACAGCGGATAGATGACGTTGCCGATGCCGTCGAAGGGCGAGCGCATGATCATCTTGAACTGGAGCCACCAGCTGACCCCGAGCAGCCGCAGCGAGCTCATTCCGACACCAGGGCCACGTAAGCGTCCTCGAGCGTCGGCTCGCGCCTCGAGATCCGGCCGACGTCCGAGCCGTTCAGGTGGCTGAGAATCGCCTGGGTCAGCTCGACGTCCGGCTCGGTCTGCACGACGAGCACCTGCGCCTGCTCCCGCTCCTCGATCGCGACGGCCACGACGCCGCCGAGGGCTCTCACGCGTTCGAGCGCCTCGTCCGCGATGCCGAAGACCTCGACCTCGACGACGCTTCCCTGGGCGACACCGCGCTTGAGGTCGAGGGGCGTCCCCTCGGCCACGATGCTGCCCTTCGAGATCACCGCGATCCGGTCGCAGAGCGCGTCGGCCTCGAACATGTAGTGCGTGGTCAGCAGCACGGTCTTTCCGGCCTCGGTCAGCGACGCGATCGTCGCTCGCACCTCGCGGGCGCCGACCGGGTCGAGCCCGATCGTCGGCTCGTCGAGGAACAGCACTTCGGGGTCGTGCAGGAGCCCGCGCGCCACGTGCAGCCGCTGCTTCATGCCCCGCGAGTACCCCTCGGCCCGCTCCTGCTCGCGCCCCTTTAGGCCGACCAGCTCGAGCAGCTCCTCGATCCGCCTCTTCTGTTCACGCGCGGGAACACCGTAGAGCTCGGCGAAGTAACGGAGGTTGTCGTAGCCCGAGAGGCGCTCGTAGACGCCGCGCTCGCCGCCGAACACGTAACCGATCCGCTTGCGCACCTCCCGCGCCTGGTGCACGACGTCGAGGCCGAGGACGCGGGCGCTGCCGCCGGTCGGGATCAGCAGCGTGATCAGCATCTTGATCGTGGTCGTCTTGCCGGCGCCGTTCGGGCCGAGCAGCCCGAACAGCTCGCCGGGCTCGACCGCAAAGCTGATCCCGCGCACGGCTTCGATCTCCTTCGCCCGCCGCCGGAACGTCCCGGTGTGCGTCTTGTAGGTCCGCCGCAGCTCCGCCGCCTCGATTGCAGCCATGCGCGAGAGCCTAGCGACCAAGAGTCATTGCTACACTCAGCCCCGCGGGGCGGCGTAGCTCAGTTGGTTAGAGCAGCGGAATCATAATCCGCGTGTCGGAGGTTCGAGTCCTCCCGCCGCTACTCCTCGCGTACTCGGAAAGAAGAGAACAGGACATGGCAACCGGAGTCAGAGTTGGGATTACGCTCGCCTGCATCGACTGCAAGCGGCGCAACTACCAAACCGAGAAATCGAAGCGGAACTCGCCCGACCGGATCGAGTTCAAGAAGTACTGCCGCTGGTGCGGCCGCCACACGGTGCACCGGGAGACCCGCTAGACCCATGGCCCGCCAGACCCGTTCCGAGCGCAGAGCCCGCCGCGCCGCCCAGGAGGAGAGCAAGGCGGCGGTGGAGCGCACCCGCACGCGAACGCCGGTCCGTCCGGCCGTGGAGCCCGCGCGCGTCGACGGCGCCCCGCGTCAGCTGCCCGGCGGCGGCTTCGTGAGGGAGTCCTGGGGCGAGCTCAAGAAGGTCGAGTGGCCCGGCCAGCAGCAGCTGATCCAGGGCACCGTGGTCGTCCTTGTAGCCTGCGTGATCGTCGGGCTGTACCTGTTCATTGCCGACGAGATCTTCCGCCGGTTCGTCCAACACGTCCTTCTCAAATAGCCATGTTCCACTGGTACGCGATCAACACCTATTCCGGGCACGAGAACAAGGTGAAGGCCAACCTCGAGCACCGGATCGACTCGATGGGGCAGCAGCCGCGCTTCCGTCGCGTCGTCGTTCCGACCGAACAGGTCGTCGAGACGCGGGACGGCCAGAAGGTTCAGACCGAGAAGCGGATCCTGCCCGGCTACGTGCTCGTGAACATGAACCTGAACGACGACGCCTGGACGGTCGTCAAGAACACCCCGGGCGTGACCGGCTTCGTCGGCGCCGGCTCCAAGCCCGTGCCGCTCTCGCAGGGTGAGGTCGACCGGATCCTCCGGACGGGCACCGCCGTCGGGGAGCGGCCTCGCGCCCAGGTCGAGTTCTCGCTCGGCGAGTCGGTCAAGGTAACCTCCGGCCCGCTCTCCGACTTCGACGGCGAGATCGTCGACGTCAATCCCGACCAGCAGAAGCTGAAGGTGCTCGTCGACATCTTCGAGCGCCAAGTTCCGGTCGAGCTCGGCTTCGACCAGGTGAAGAAGATCGACTGATGGCCAAGAAGATTCTCACCCTCATCAAGCTCCAGATCCCGGGCGGGCAGGCGAACCCGGCGCCGCCGGTCGGCCCCGCGCTCGGCCAGCACGGCGTCAACATCATGGAGTTCTGCAAGGCCTTCAACGCGCAGACCGCGCAGGAGAACGGCCGCATCATCCCGGTCGAGATCACGGTCTACGAGGACCGCTCGTTCGACTTCATCACCAAGACGCCGCCGGCAGCCGTCCTGATCAAGGAGGCGCTGCGGCTCGAGAAGGGCTCCGGCGAGCCGAACCGGGAGAAGGTCGGACGACTGTCCCGCGCGCAGCTCCAGTCCATCGCCGAGGCGAAGATGCCCGACCTGAACGCGCGCGATGTCGAGCACGCGATGCTGATCGTCGCGGGAACCGCGCGGTCCATGGGGGTGGAAACCGACCTATGAGACATGGCAAGAACTACCGGAACGCGCGCGCGCAGATCGACCGGGAGCAGGTCTACTCGCCGGCGGATGCGGTCCGGATGCTGAAGAGCTTCCCGGCCGCGAAGTTCGACGAGACCGTCGAGGCGCACTTCAACCTCGGCCTCAACGTGCGCCACGCCGAGCAGCAGCTGCGCGGGACGCTGATGCTCCCGCACGGCACCGGCCGCGAGTCGCGCGTCGCCGTCTTCGCCGAGGGCGAGAAGGCCCGCGAGGCGCAGGAAGCCGGCGCGGACGTCGTCGGCACCGCGGATCTCGCGAAGCAGATCGAGGACGGTTTCGACGACTTTGACGTCGCGATCGCGACTCCCGACCAGATGAGCGTCGTCGGCAAGCTCGGCCGGATCCTCGGCCCGCGCGGGAAGATGCCGAATCCGAAGACCGGCACCGTCACGATGGACGTCGCGAAGGCCGTCCAGGAGGCGAAGGCCGGCAAGCTCGAGTACCGCACCGACCGCGGCGCGAACGTCCACGTCGCGATCGGCAAGAAGAGCTTCGACGAGCGGCAGCTGCTCGAGAACTACGCGACGCTGATCGACGAGATCATGCGCGCGAAGCCCTCGGCGGCGAAGGGCCGGTACATCAAGACGGTTACACTGACGAGCACGATGGGCCCCGGGATCCACGTCGACCCGGCGAGGACGAGGGGCCTCGTGGAAGAACTCGAAGGAGCACCGGCAGAAGAAGCCGTACCCGCGTAACGAAGCCCACGCCAAAGACAGCTGGCAGCGAAAGCGGAAGTCCAGCCGAGGCGGTCTGGGAGCGCATCTCGCCTCCGAGCCCGCCGCTGTGCGGGCTCAATCATTTGAGGAGGTGATTCGATGCTGAAGTCTGAGAAGGAGAGAGTCGTCGCGGAGCTGGCCGAGCGGCTGCGCGCGGCGGAGACGCTGATGGTTGCCGACTACCGCGGCCTGACGATGCCCGAGATCGACGAGCTGCGCACACGCCTGCTCGAGGCCGGCGCGCGCTTCACGGTCGTCAAGAACACGCTCACGAAGCTCGCGGCTGAGCAGGCAGGGACGAAGGATGTCCTCAAGCTGATCGACGGGCCGACCGCGATTGCCTTCCTCGACGCCGACGGCGATCCCGTTGCCGCCGCGAAGGTGCTCAACGAGACCGCCCGCGCGCACGACATGCTCGTGATCCGCGGCGGGATCGTCGAGGGCTCGGTCGTCGGCGACGCCGACATCAAGCGCCTCGCGACCCTACCGCCGACGGAGGTGCTCCAGGCCCAGTTCGTGGGCGCAGTGGTAGGCCCGCTGACGATGGTGGTCGGGCTCTTCACGGCGCCGCTGCGAGATCTCGTCGGCGTGGTCGACGCCCGCATCCGCCAGCTCGAGGAACAGGGCGAGACCGTTCCCGAGCCGGAAGCGGAGGCAGAGCAGCCCGCTGCAGAGGAGGAACCGCAGGCAGAGGAGCCGGCAGCTGAGGAGGAGCCCCCGGCAGAAGCCTCGGCCGAAGAACCCGAACAGGAAGCCGAAGTCGAAGAGGAACCAGAGGAGGAAACCAGTGGCGAAGACTGATACCGACAAGATCGTCGAGCAGCTCGGCGGCATGACCGTCCTCGATCTCGTCGAGCTCAAGAACAAGCTCGAGGAGGAGTGGGGCGTCAGCGCGGCCGCTCCGGTCGCGGTGGCAGCACCGGGTGCCGCAGGTGCCGGCGGCGACGGCGCAGCGGCGGAGGAGGAGAAGACCGCGTTCGACGTCGTCCTCACCGGCGCCGGCGACAAGAAGATCCAGGTGATCAAGGTCGTCCGCGCAGTCACGGGCCTGGGCCTGAAGGAAGCCAAGGACCTGGTCGACGGTGCGCCGAACCCGGTCAAGGAAGGCGCGACGCAGGAAGAGGCCGATCAGATCAAGGCGCAGCTCGAAGAAGCCGGCGCCGGGGTCGAGATCAAGTAGAAACGCTCGGCGCGGGGGGCGAGAGGCCCTCCGCACCGAATCTGTTACGACCGCGTAAGGATCCGTAACCCCTTCGGGGGATTCCGCTGGGCACGGCGCAATTCGGGGTCGAGAACCACGTCAATTAAGCAATCCCCCCGATCCCCCACGGAGGTTCAAACATGCGGTTCAAGTTGCTGATCGTCGCCCTCGTCGCCTCGCTGGCCGTCGTCTCGGCGGCCGCGGGCAAGGGCAAGCCACCCAGGAGCGGCCAGGGCTGCAACCCCGCCGTCACGGTCATGCTCGCGGGCGTGCTCGCTGCGGACGTCGATCCTGCGGACGGCGACACCTCGTTCACGATGATCGTCAAGCGCTCGAACAAGCACGGGCGGGCCTACAGGGCCGCCGGCTCGGCGACGATCAACGTGGACGCAAAGACCAAGGTCCGCCGCAAGGGCGCGCACAACCTCGGCGCACTCGCTCCCAACGACCGCCTGCTCGTGTCGGCCAAGGCCTGCAAGGCCGATCTCGCGGGCGGCGGCATGCCAGATCTGACGGCGCGCAAGATCGCTGCGCATCCTGCTCAATCGCAGTGATTCTCGGCTAGAAGCGGAGACGACGGGGGCGCCGAGAGGCGCCTTCGTCGTTCTCGTTCTGGCGCGCCTCGAGGCCAGCGTCTATAGTGCGTGAGCGCCGGGCGGCGACCCTGCCGGTTGCCCTTGCGCCACCCCTACGTCTTTGGCTATATTTGTCGGTTCCGCGCCGACTTTCGCCTGTCCGCATTTCCCATTCACCTCATAGCCGTTAAGGGAGGCACCCAGACTTGACGACCCGGGTCGCTGCGCCACGCGCGCGCAAAACTTTTTCACGCCTCAAGCACGTTCTCGACCTACCCAACCTGATCGACATCCAGAAGGCCTCCTTCCAGTGGTTCCTGGAGGAGGGGCTGCGCGAGACGATCGACGACATCTCGCCGATCGAGGACTACACCGGCACCCTCGCGGTGGAGTTCGGCGAGTACAAGTTCGGTGATCCGCCGGTCACCATCCAGGAATGCCGCGAGAAGGACCTGACCTACCAGGCTCCGCTCTCGATGACGGTCCGCTTCGTGAACAAGGAGACGGGCGAAATCCGCGAGCAGACGGTCTTCATGGGGGACTTCCCGATGATGACCGAGTGGGGCACGTTCATCATCAACGGGACGGAGCGCGTGATCGTCACGCAGCTCGTCCGCAGCCCGGGCGCCTATCTGATGGAGCCCAAGGACCCGACGAAGCAGGTCTTCACTGCGAACCTGATGCCCTCGCGTGGCTCGTGGCTCGAGCTCGAGATCGACAAGAAGGGCATCGTCTACGCGCGCATCGACCGGAAGCGCAAGCTGCCGATCACGACGCTCTTGCGCGCGCTGCCCGAAGAGGACCCGTCCACCGGCTGGAAGCTCGACACGAGCTCCAACGAGGCGATCATGAAGCTCTTCGGGAACTCGATCTTCATCGCCAACACGCTCGAGAAGGACCCGTCCGCCACCGAGGACGAGGCGCTGATCGAGGTCTTCAAGAAGCAGCGTCCCGGCGAGCCGCCGACGCTCGACAACGCGCGCAACCTGCTCAAGGCGCTCTTCTTCGACCCGAAGCGCTACGACCTGACGAAGGTAGGCCGCTACAAGCTGAACCAGCGGCTCGGGGTCGACGTGCCCGAGGGCACACGCGTCCTCACGACGCAGGACATCATCTCGCTCGTCCGCAAGCTGGTCGAGCTCCCGGACATGCTGGGCGTCGACCCGGAGTCGAAGGACTTCGCGGCGGACTCGATCGTGCTCTCGCGCGATCCGATCCGCGGCGAGCTCGATGAGTACGAGCATTTCGGCAACCGGCGCCTGCGCACGGTCGGCGAGCTGATCCAGGAAGCGTTCCGGGTCGGGCTCTACCGGATGGAGCGCGTCGTCCGCGAGCGCATGACCACGGAGGACGTGGACACGATCACGCCGCAGACGATCATCAACATCCGGCCCGTCGTGGCGGCGCTGAAGGAGTTCTTCGGCTCCTCGCAGCTCTCGCAGTTCATGGACCAGACGAACTCGCTCGCCGGGCTCACCCACCGGCGGCGGCTCTCGGCGCTGGGCGCCGGCGGCCTGACGCGCGAGCGCGCCCCGATCGAGGTGCGCGACGTGCACCCGACTCACTACGGCCGCATGTGCCCGATCGAGACGCCCGAGGGCCCGAACATCGGCCTGATCGGATCGCTTGCCTCGTTCGCGACCGTCTCCGAGTTCGGCTTCGTGCAGACGCCGTACCGGAAGGTCGCGAACGGCAAGGTGAGCGACGAGATCGTCTACCTCGATGCCGCCGAGGAGGCGCAGTACACGATCGCCCAGGCGAGCGCGCTGGTAGACGAGAAGACCGGCCGCTTCATCGAGGACCAGGTGCTCTGCCGCTCCAGCGAGGGCGAGGCCGTCACCGCGCGGCCGAAGGACGTCGAGTTCATGGACGTCGCGCCG
>VAXM01000028.1 GCA_005883335.1 Actinomycetota bacterium | reverse complement strand
CACGGCCGCCGGTCGCCTCGGCGGCGGCGCGCAGCGTCTCGCCGTCGACCGGCTTGACCGAATAGAGGTCGATCACGCGTGCCGAGATGCCCTCGCCTTCGAGCTCGTCGGCCGCCTTCAACGCCTCGTGCAGCGTGATCCCCGCACCGACGATCGTCACGTCGTCGCCGTCGCGCAGCACGCGCGAGCCGCCGACCGGGAACTCCTCGTCGGCGCCGTAGAGCACGGGAGTCGCAGCGCGCGTCGTGCGGAGGAAGACGATCCCCGTGCGCTCGGCCATCTCCTCGACGAGCTTCGCCGTCTGGTTCGCATCGCACGGGTAGAG
>VAXM01000027.1 GCA_005883335.1 Actinomycetota bacterium | reverse complement strand
CACCACGTCGCCGCGGGCCGAGCCCAGCGCGGCCAGCGCGTCACCGTACGCGCGGCGCGTCGCGACCTCCTCGCCCTCGTCCCAGCTCGGTAGGTCGAGCTCACCCGAAACCTCGAACCGGTGTGGCTCAGCGCTACGATCCGGCTTCGCCACCTCGACGACGATGTTGCGGATTCCGCCGAGCTCCTCGATCGCCTCGTCGGGATTGTCGAGCGCCTTTCCGTGCCAGCCCGGCTTGTTCTCGACCGCCTTGACGCCCTTTCCCTTGATCGTCCTGGCGACGACGACCGTCGGCTGTCCCGTGGTCGAGACCGCTTCCGAGTAGGCGCGGTCGATCGCCTCGACGTCGTGGCCGTCGATCTCGATCGTGTGCCAGCCGAATGCGCGGGCCCGCTCGGCGTAGGAGTCGAGGTCCCAGCCGTGCATGGTCTCGCCGCGCTGCCCGAGCCTGTTGACGTCGATGATCGCGGTCAGGTTGTCGAGCCCGTAGAAGGCCGCGTGCTCGAAGGCCTCCCACATCGAGCCCTCGGCGATCTCGCTGTCGCCGCAGAGAACCCAGACGCGGTACGGGAGCCGGTCGAGCTTCTTGCCCGCGAGCGCGATCCCGAAGCCGTACGGAAGCCCCTGCCCGAGCGAGCCGGTCGCGACGTCGACCCACGGGATCTCGGGAGTCGGATGCCCCTGCAGCCGACTGCCGAAGGTGCGGAAGGTGAGCAGCTCGTCGACGTCGATCGCGCCGGCGGCGCGGTACATCGAGTACAGCAGCGGCGAGGCGTGGCCCTTCGAGAAGACCAGGTGGTCGTTGTGCGGGTCGTCGGGCGCGTCGAAGTCGTAGTGCAGGTACTTGGCGAGCAGAACGGCCATCAGGTCGGCCGCGGACATCGACGAGGTCGGGTGGCCCGACTTCGTGACTGCCGCGCTGCGAATCGAGTCGACGCGGAGTTGTTGTCCCAGCTCGCGCCAGCGCTCGGCGTCGTTCATCCGGGTAACGTAACGGTCCTGATGAAGGTCGCGGTTGCCTTCGATCACCGCGGCGTCAAGCTGCGTGAGCGGATCCTCGCCGAGCTGGCAGCGCTCGGCCACGAGCCGCACGATCTGGGCACCGATCGCCCGGAGCCGCGGATCGACTACCCGGACAAGGCCCGCGAGGTCGGCGAGGCGATCCGGGGCGGCGACGCCGAGCGCGCGGTCTTCGTGTGCGGCTCGGGCGTCGGCGCCTCCGTCGCCGCGAGCAAGATCGCAGGGATCCGCGCTGCCGTCTGCCACGACACGTACTCGGCCCATCAGGGCGTGGAGCACGACGACATGAACGTCCTCTGCATCGGCTCCGAAGTGGTCGGGCCGGAGCTCGCGGCCGAGCTGGTGCGCGCCTTTCTGGGCGCCCGCTTCGACGGAGGCGAGCGCTACGTGCGCAGGCTTGAGAAGATCGAGGAAATGGAAGGGGAGAAGATCGATGTCTAGCGATCGCGAAGATTCCAACGCCGTCGACCGGCCACCGCAGACGGACGCACGGGCGGAGCCCGCGCGTCCTGATGACGGCGCCGACAAGCGGCGCCTCAGGGGTGAGTCCCGCCTCCGTCAACTGTCCGAGCTCGGGCAGAGCGTCTGGATCGATTACCTTTCGCGCCGGCTGATCCACGAGGGCGAGCTGGAGCGGCTGATGCGCGAGGACGCGGTCGTGGGCGTGACCTCGAATCCGACGATCTTCCAGAAGGCGATCGCCGAAGGGAGCGCCTACGACGAGCAGCTCCGGGAGGTTCTCGCGGAGGAGGACGACCCGAAGGAGGTCTTCCTGAAGCTGGCGGTCAAGGACGTCCAGGACGCCTGCGACCTGCTGCGTTCCGTCTGGGACGAGGGGCAGGGCCAGGACGGCTACGTCTCGATCGAGGTCGACCCGAACTTCGCCTTCGACACGGACGCGACGATTGCGGAGGCGCAGCGGCTCCACGAGCTCGTCGACCGGCCGAACTGCTTCGTCAAGATCCCCGCGACGAAAGCCGGGCTCCCCGCGATCGAGGAGATGATCGCGCGCGGCCGCAACACCAACGTGACGCTGACCTTCTCGCTCGAGCGCTACGCCGAGGTCGTCGAGGCATACCTGCGCGGGCTCGAGCGGCTGGTCGAGTCGGGCGGCGACCCGTCCGGAGTCGCATCGGTCGCGAGCTTCTTCGTCTCCCGCGTCGACACCGAGGCCGACCGGCGGCTCGACGAGGCCGGCGCTCCCGATGAGCTGAAGGGCAAGCTCGCCGTCGCGAATGCGAAGCTCGCGTACCAGCGCTACAAGGAGCTGTTCTCCGGCTCGCGCTGGGAGAGCCTCGGCGAGAAGGGCGCGCGAACGCAGCGCTGCCTCTGGGCCTCCACCTCGACGAAGAACCCGGCCTACCGCGACGTGCTCTACGTCGAGGAGCTGATCGGGCCCGAGACCGTGGACACGATGCCCGAGGAGACGATCGTGGCCTTCCAGGACCACGGCGAGGTCGGGCTGACGCTCGAGCAGGATCTCGACGAGGCGAAGCGCGTGTTCGAGCGGATCGCGGAAGCCGGCGTCGACTACGACGACGTGGTCGCCGTGCTCGAGCAGGAGGGCGTGCAGAAGTTCGCCGACTCGTTCGCGGAGCTGCTGGACGGCGTGCGCGCCAAGCGCGGCGAGCTCGTATCGGCCTGAAGCCGCGAATGGAGCTGTACGCCGAGGTCGCCGGAAAGGGGCCGGAGATCGTGCTGCTCCACGAAGGGATCTGCGACAGCCGCATGTGGGACCCGCAGTGGGAGACGTTCACACGCTCCCACCGCGTCCTGCGCCTCGACTTCCGCGGTTACGGCCGCTCTCCGCTCGAGCCGGGGCGCTTCGCAAACGCGCGGGACGTTATCGAGCTGCTCGACCGGCACGGCTTCGACCGAGCAGCGGTCGTCGGCGTCTCGCTCGGCGGTCGCGTCGCGCTCGAGGTCGCGCTGGCCGCACCGGAACGCGTCGCGGCGCTCGTCCTCGTGGGCTCCGGGCTTCCGGGGCACGACTGGTCGGAGGAGACGAAGGCGACCAGGGAAGAGGAGGAGGTGGCGCTGCGCTCGGGCAACGTGGACGACGCCGTCGACATCAGCTTGCGCACGTGGGTTGCCGGACCGGGTCGCAAGCCCGAGGACGTGGATGCGGACGTCCGCGCCCGCGTCGCAGAGATGCAGCGGCGGGCCTACGAGCTCCAACTTCCATTCGAGAACGACGCCGAGGAGGAGCTGCTCGTCGAGGACGTTGCGCAGCGGCTCGGTGAGATCAAGGCGCCGGCGCTCGTGCTCGTCGGTGAGGAGGACGTTCCCGATATCCTTGCGATCGCCGACCGGCTCGCCCGAGAGATCCCGGGGGCGCGCCGCGCGACGATTGCGGACGCGGCGCACGTTCCGAGCATGGAGCGGCCGCGCGAGTTCGAGGAGCTCGTGCTCGGCTTTGTCGAGGAGGTCGGATGAGCACGATTGCCCCCGCAGAGCTGGTCGAGCGGATCTGGGCCCGCGACGCGACGCTCTGGACGGGCGGCGACGAGGCGAAGTGGCTCGGCTGGCTGGACGAGCCGATGCGGATGCGGAGCCGGCTCGAGGACCTCCTCCGCTTCGTCGAGGACGTGACCGCGCCCGGGGTGATCGACACGTTCGTCCTCCTCGGCATGGGCGGCTCGAGCCTCGCGCCGCACGTGCTCGCGAAGACGTTCGAGGCGGGCTCGTTCCAGGTCCTCGACACGACCCACCCTGCGGCGATCCGGCACGCGAACGAGAGCCTCGACTTCGAGAGCACGCTGTTCATCGCGGCCTCGAAGTCAGGGACGACCCTCGAGACGCGGTGCCACCTCGACTACTTCTGGGCCAAGGCCGGCAAGCGCGGCGAGCGGTTCGCCGCGATCACCGATCCGGGCTCCGAGCTCGCTGATCTCGCTCAGGAGCGCAACTTCCTCGGCGTCTTCGACGGCGAGCCCACGATCGGCGGCCGCTACTCGGCGCTGTCGGCGTTCGGGATCGTCCCGGCCGCGCTGATGGGCGTCGACCTCGAGCGGTTCTTCGAGCGAGTCGACGAGATGGTCGAGGCGTGCCACGGCGAGGAGGGCAACCCCGGCCTTCAGCTGGGGCTGGAGCTCGGCCGTGGCTGGCAGGACGGCCGGGACAAGATCACGATCAACCCGAACACGGGCGACTTCGGCCTGTGGGTCGAGCAGCTGCTCGCCGAGTCGACCGGGAAGAGGGGCAAAGGCCTGGTCCCGGCTCCGGGCGAGTCTCCGGACGGGCTCGACCGCCAGGCGCCCGAGGTCCGGCTGACGGCGCCGTATGAGCTCGGACAGGAGTTCTTCCGCTGGGAGTTCGCCACCGCTGTGGCCGGCACGATCCTCGGGATCAACCCGTTCGACCAACCGGACGTACAGGCGGCGAAGGACCGGACGAGCGAGGTGCTCGCCGCCGGCGGAGAGCCGAACGTCGAGCCCCGCGGATCGCTCGACCAGCTGCTCGACCGCGCGCAGCCCGGCGACTACGTCGCGATCCAGGCCTTCATCGACCCCGCGCGCGAGCGCGAGCTCCGCCCGCTGATCGAGCGGGCGCGCGAGACCGGCTGCGTCGTGACGCACGGCCTCGGCCCGCGCTACCTGCACTCGACGGGCCAGCTGCACAAGGGCGGCCCGAACAAGGGCCTGTTCGTCCAGGTCGTCGACGACCCCGGGGACGAGGTTTCGATCCCGGGGCGGAAGTTCGGCTTCCGGCGGCTGATCCGCGCACAGGCGGCGGGTGACTTCGCCTCGCTCGAGGAGCGGGGCCGCAGAATCGTGCGAGTCAGATTGGAGGATCTCTGATGCAGCTCGGAATGGTCGGTCTCGGACGCATGGGCTCGGGGATGACCGAGCGGCTCGAGCGGGAGGGGCACCAGCTCAAGACGTACGATCCGAAGGTCCCGTCCACCGCCGGCTCGCTGCAGGAGCTGGCCTCGCAGCTCGAGCCTCCGCGTGCGGTCTGGCTGATGATCCCGGCCGGCGAGATCACCGATCGTCGACGGCGGCAACTCGAACTTCCGCGACTCGCAGCGCCGCTACCGGGAGGCGCGGCAGCGCGAGCTGCACTTCGTCGACACCGGCGTCTCCGGCGGCATCTGGGGCCTCCGCGAGGGCTTCTGCCTGATGGCCGGCGGCGACGACGAGCCGGTCACGCGCCTCGAGCCGGTCTTCCGCTCGCTCGCACCCGAAGGCGGCTACGCGCACGTGGGCGCCTCCGGCGCGGGCCACTTCGTGAAGATGGTCCACAACGGGATCGAGTACGGGTTGATGCAGGCCTACGGCGAGGGATTCGAGGTCATGCACGCCTCCGAGTTCGAACTCGACCTGCACGAGATCGCCGGGATCTGGCGCAACGGCTCGGTCGTCCGGAGCTGGCTCCTCGACCTCCTGCACACCGCCTTCGAGCAGGACGGCTCCGAGCTGGAGAAGATCGAGGGCTACGTCGAGGACTCGGGCGAGGGGCGCTGGACGGTCTTCGAGGCGATCAACGAAAGCGTCCCCGCGCCGGCGATCAGCGCGGCGCTCTACGCGCGGTTCGCGTCCCGCCAGGACGAGTCCTTCTCCGCGAAGGTCGCGGCGGCACTCCGCAACCAGTTCGGCGGCCACGCGGTCAAGCCGGCGGGAAGCTGATGGCAGTCGCGGAACAGCAGGAGAACCCGCTCCTCGAGGGCCTCCGCCTTCGCCGCACGCCGGATCCGTGCGCGCTCGTCATTTTCGGCGCTTCGGGCGATCTGACCAAGCGCAAGCTCTTCCCCGCGCTCTACTCGCTCGCGCTGCGGCACTTGCTGCCGGAGCGCTTCGGGATCATCGGCGTCGCCCGAACCGAGGAGAGCGACGACGACTTCCGCGAGGCGATGAAGGCCGCCGTCCAGGAGTTCGGGCGCGACGCATTCCAACAGGAGACCTGGGACTGGCTGGCCGAGCGGACGCGCTACGTCGCGACCGACTTCGCCGACGAGGGCGGCCAGCAGCGCCTGGTCGGCGCCCTCAACGAGCTCGACGAAAAGCAGGGCACGAGCGGCAACCGCGTCTACTACCTCGCGGTCCCGCCGAGCGCGATCGCGACGCTCATCCACGAGATCGGCGAGCACCGCTCGACCGATGGCTGGACGCGCTTGATCGTCGAGAAGCCGTTCGGCCGTGACCTCGCCTCCGCGCAGGAGCTGAACGCCGAGCTCCAGCAGTCGTTCGAGGAACGCGAGGTCTTCCGGATCGACCACTACCTCGGCAAGGAGACGGTCCAGAACCTGCTCGCGCTGCGCTTCGCGAACGGGATCTTCGAACCGATCTGGAACCGACAGTTCGTCGATCACGTCCAGATCACGGTGGCGGAGTCAATCGGAATCGAAGGCCGCGCGGCCTTCTACGAGCAGGCCGGCGCGATCCGCGACATCTTCCAGAACCACCTACTCCAGCTCGTCGCGCTGACGGCGATGGAGCCGCCGATCGACTTCACGGCCGAGTCGGTGCGCAACGAGAAGGTCAAGGTGCTGCGCGCGATGCACACGCCCGGCCCGAAGCACGTCGTCCGCGGCCAGTACGGCCAGGGATTCATCGAGGGCGAGGAGGTGCCGGGCTACCGCGACGAGCCCGGAGTCGCCCGCGACTCGATGACCGAGACCTTCGTCGCGGCGAAGCTCTTCGTCGACAACTGGCGCTGGGCCGATACGCCGTTCTACGTGCGCGCCGGCAAGCGGCTCGCGCGGCGCGAGACGACGATCGCGATCGAGTTCAAGCGCGCTCCGCACCCGCCGTTCGAGGAATCGGCGGAGGGCGAGCTGCAGCCGAACGTCCTCGTCGTGCACATCCAGCCGGACGAGGGCGTGTCGCTCGAGTTCGCCGCGAAGGTGCCGGGCCAGGGCCTGACGCTGCGCACCGTGCACATGGACTTCCTCTACGGCGGCGCCTTCCGCACCGGGATCCCCGAGGCATACGAGCGGCTGATCCTCGACTGCCTGCTCGGGGACACGACCCTCTTTACGCGCTCGGACGAGGTCGAGGAACAGTGGTCACTCGTGGACGCGATCGTCGCGTTCTGGAAGCGCGACCGGCCGGCCTTCCCGAACTACGAGGCCGGTACCTGGGGACCCGCGGCGGCCGACGAGCTGATGCGACGGGACGGGCGCTCGTGGCGGCGGCACTAGGCTCGATCGCCGAGATCGAGCGCGAGCTCGGGGCTCAGCGGGTCGATCCCGAATCGGGCCAACCCATGCAGCGGACGAGCGTGATGACCCATCTCGCATGGGTGCCGGAGCAATGGGTCGAGGCCGCCGAGGACGTGCTGTCTGGCCTGGCCGAGCGGCATCCATCACGCACGATCGTCCTCGTTCCGGATCCGGACGCGGAGGACGCGCTCGAGGCGAGCGTCGAGGTCGACTGTTATCCGGTCGGCGAGCACCGGAAGGTCTCGATGGAGACGATTCGGCTGAAGCTCTGCGGGAAACGGGTGCAGGCGCCTGCGAGCGTCGTCGAGCCGCTGCTGCTGCCCGACCTGCCGGTGTTCCTCCGCTGGCGCGGGCTGCCGCCCTTCGGCGAGCAGCCCTTCGAGCAGCTCGTCGACACCGTCGACCGCCTGATCGTGGACAGCACGGAGTGGCCGGGGTTGCCCGCGCCGTACGGGCGGCTTGCGGACATTTTCGACCGCGTAGCGGTCTCGGACATCGCCTGGGCCCGGACGAGCCGCTGGCGCGCGCAGCTGGCGTCGCTTTGGCCGGGAATCGCGGGGGTGCGGCGCATCAAGGTGCTCGGCACGGAGGCGCAGGCGCATCTCCTGGCGGGCTGGCTCCGCTCGCGGCTCGGGCGGAAGATCGAGCTCGAGCACGAGGCCGCCGACCGGCTCACCGGGGTCGAGCTCGACGGCGAGCCGACGCCGTTCCCGCCCGGCGATCCGCCGGATCCGGCCGATCTCCTGAGCGACGAGCTCGAGCGCTTCACCCGCGACCGCGTCTACGAGGACGCGGTCAGCGCGACGCGAATGTGACGTTGTGACGCGGCTGCGGCGTATATCTGCCGTGAAGCCGGGCGCGCAGGATTTCGCGGAGGCGGCGGAACGCCACCTCGACGACGTGCATGCGTTCCTGGTCTACCTGACGGGAGACAGATCCGTGGCCGAAGAGCTGACAGCCGAGACCTTTGCCCGCGCGTGCGAGCGCTGGCGCCGCTACGACCCGCGCCGCGGGAGCGCACGCACCTGGCTCTGCCAGCTGGCGCGTTCGACGGCGCTCGACCACTTTCGCGCCGAGGACCGCCGGCGCCGCCGGGAAGGCCGCTATGCGCTGGACGTGCCAGAGGCCGAGGAGCACGGGTTCGGCGAGGGTCTCTCGCCTGCGCTGGAGACCGCACTGTCGCGGCTGTCCGCGGCCGAACGCGAGGTGCTCGCGCTGCGCGTCGTGCTCGACCTCGACGGCGAGAGCGCGAGCCGCGTGCTCGGGATCAGCACGACGGCGTGCTCGACGCGCCTCAGCCGCGCCCTGCAGAAGCTGGAACGGGAGGTGAGCGCCGGTGTCGCCGCTTGAGCTCGTAGACGATCGCTTCGAGAAGCTCGCGGAGGAGCTGCGTGCCGCGCGGCCGGTAGCTCCTGTCGCGCTGTGCGAGCGCGTGCGCGCGCTGGAGCCACCGCCTCGGCGGGGCTTCTCGTTCGATCTCCCCTGGCGCCGGGTCTTTCCGGCTGTCGCGATCGCCGCGCTCGCGGCAGCCGTCGGCGTCGCGGGCGTCCTCGGCATCGTCCACGGATCGCGGTCCGCGCAGCGGGCGACCGTCGCGCCGCAGGCGCGCCAGAAGGCGATAAAGCGCTCTCTCCCCTCGCGGCGCGCGAATCTCCAGGCGACGGACAAGGCCTTCGGGGCTGCGGTGCTGGCGGTCCCGGCCCCGAACTCCGAGCGGCTCCAGCAGTACGACGCGTCGCTTCGGGTACGCGTGCGCAACCAGGAGGAGCTCTCGAAGCGCACACAGGACGCGCTCCGGCTGGCCCGCAAGCTCGGCGGCTACGTCGTGTGGGCGAACTACGCGGCTCCGAGCCGGAGCGGTAACTCGAATCTCTCCCTCAAGATCCCGATCGAGCACGTGCAGGCGGCGATCGCAGCCTTCTCCGGTTATGGCACCCTCGTGCGCCAGCGGATCGTGCTGAAGGACCTGCAGCAGCGCGTCGACGATCTCGCCGCCCGCATCCAGCGTCTCCGCTCGAGAATCGCTCGCGGCGACGGCAGACCGCAGGACCGCGCACGTCTTGCTCAGCTGTTGCGGGCGAGGTCCTCGACCGTCAAGCGAGCGCAGATGGCAAGCGTCGCCCTCACGATGGTCGTAGGACACAAGGCCGCCTCCGCTCCGGCGAGCCGGTTCCACCGGACGATCGACGCCGCCGGCTCGGTCCTCGTCCGTGAGCTCGAACTGCTGCTCTACGCGCTCGTAGTTGCGGGCCCGTTGCTCGCGATCGGGGGCGCGGGGATTCTCGCGAACCGAGGCGTGCGTCGCCGTTCAGACCAGAGGCTTCTGGAGCGCAGCTAGCGAACGACGCGGAAGCGCGGCTTCGTGACGACGAGCTTCACCGGGTCCGACCAGGTGAGTTGCGGCTTGGAGCCGCTCATGAGGAAGTCGAGACCGCGGACGCGGTAGTACCACGTGCCCGGGCTGAGCGGCAGCGTCAGCGAGGTCGCGGGCGTCAGCAGCTTGCCGACGGCGCGCCACGGGTACTTCTTGTGGCTCCACTGCACCTCGTACTCGTCCGTTGCGACGGTCGGCTGCCACGCGACGAGCGGCGAGCCATAGAACTTTGGCGTGGAGCTGGCAGCGGCGACCAGCTTGCCCTCCGGGGAGAGTCCGGATGCGAACGGGGCCGACTGTCCCGTGACCGCCGGCTCGCTCGACTTTCCGAACGTCAGCACGCGTGCGGAGGCGCAGGCGTCCTGCGTCAGCTCGGTGTCCCAGTACTTCACGCCGCCGCCCTCTCGCACGACGAGCTCACCGACGGAGTGGGCGCTCGTCAAGGGGGTCACGAGGGTGATGTCGTTGTTGGAAATCGCCTTGACCACCGCGTGCTCCGGCATCGGGCCGATGTCGAGGTTGTCGCCCGCGGAAATACCAGTCGCGTCTTCCACCGTGATCGTGGTGGCGCCGAGAGCGGCCGAGTTAGTGAGCGACGTGGTGATCGCGTCGTCCGCCACCGCGCTGACCGGGATGACGGTCCAGTAATAGCGTCCACCGCTCCAGTCGCTGTCCCAGAGGTCGACTTTGGCGGGCTTCACGACCTGCGAGCCGGGTAGCCCGGTGTTGTTCCCGCCTGTGTCGGAGACCACGTCCATCTCGTTCGTGGTCACGTCGAGACCCTCGAAGCTCTTCGATGGTGGCTCCGTGCCGAATCCCAGGAACTTCTCGCGCGCCAGGTCTACCCCGTTTGTGTCGGTGGGCATGGCGAGCGGTCCGATTTCGCGTGGCACGTAGGCTGGGCTCCCTACGATCGCGCCCCGGAAGACCGGGTTGAGGCAGTCCTCGTCCGTGAAGACCTGGACGCGGTACAGCTCGTGCGTGGTTCCCCAGATCGAGCGGTTCCCGCTCCAGGTGAAGGCAGGCATGATCTCGTGCTGTCGCGAGGCCGAGGCGTCGGAGACCACTTTCGAGACCGTCGCGTTGAGCGTCAGAGGCCCGTTCGTCACCGGCGGGTTGGTGTTCGTGTAGATCGGGCTCCAGGGGCCGTACGAGACCGACGGAATCCCGTTCTCGCTCTCGCCATAGATCCAGCGCATCGCACGCACGCGCCAGTGCACAACTCCCGTCCACAACGGGTCCTGATGGAACGTGTAGTACTCGCGCTCGTCCGCCATGTTCGTGCGCGTGGTGAACCAGTGGCCCGCATCGACGAGCCAGACCACGTAGCCGCTCGCGCCGGGCACGGTGTTCCAGCGGAGAAGGCCCGGGTAGTCAGGCCTGAGCGGGGTCGGGACGGCAGTCCAGCGCATGTTGAAGCCGAAGGGGTCGCCCCATTTCCCCGCGCCCTTACGCGTCACCGCGCGTACGTGCGCGTACAGCGAGTACGGCTGGCCCGTCATCCACGGCAGCGAGGCCCGGACGGACACAGCAGGCGTCTTCAAGCCCTTCGCCGACCAGACGATGCTGTTCTCGGTGAAGCGCTGGCTCGTAGAGAGCTCGAACTGGTAGGCGACCGCGCCGCGCACCGGATTCCAGCCAAACGATGGCGTCCGCGAGAAGGTGTGCGCGACCGGCTCGTCGGCTCGTAGGACGAACGCGTGTAGGCCGGTGGGCGCCGTGCTCGTAGGGCGTGCGTCGGCAACGCCGCACAACACGAGCGCGGCAAGCAGCGCAGCAGCAAAACGGACGCGGGCCATCGTCCTTTGAGTTGTCGGCACCGCTACGCCGTGCGGTG
The DNA here is from genome assembly GCA_005883335.1 of Actinomycetota bacterium. Classification (GTDB taxonomy): domain Bacteria; phylum Actinomycetota; class Thermoleophilia; order Gaiellales; family Gaiellaceae; genus AC-32. The sequence continues at coordinate 1,373 of VAXM01000027.1, read as the reverse complement.
TCCCTCGAACGAGTGACTCAATCGAGGGAGAGGGCTTGTTCCAGCGCCTTTCCGGCCGCGAGAACGCGCGCGTCATCATCCGGCGGAGCGGCGAGCTGGACCGAGGCGGGGAGGCCGTTCTCTGCGGGGCCGCAGGGGAGCGCGAGCGCGGGCCAGCCGGTCAGGTTGAACGGGAACGTGAGCCGTGTGAGGGTGTCGCGCAGGGCGAGCTCGTCCGTGCCGATCTTCGGCGCGACGAGGACGAGGGTCGGCGTGAGCAGCAGGTCGACGCGGGCGGCGGCCTCGTGCATGCGCTCGCGGTAGCGCTTGCGGTTGGCGACGGCGCGCTCGTAGTCCGCGTCGGTCACCGCGAGGCAGCGCTCGAGCTTGACCCTGACGTTCTCGCTGTACGAGTCCGAGTGCTCTTCGAAGAGCTCGCGGTGCACGTCCGCCGCCTCGCGCATGAACGCGGCGTGCGTGCCTTCGGGGAGCGGGAGCTCGAGCGGGCGGCACTTCGGGAAGAGCTCCGAGGCGGCTTCGACGCGGGCGCGCACGAGCGGCTCAGCGTGCTCGAGCCAGAGCACACCGACCTCGACGTCATCGAGGCCGAGCTCGGTTGGGGAGAAGGTGGGCGCCAAAGCCTGGAGCAAGTCGACGCACGTGTCGACGTCGCGCCCCATCGGCCCCGCATGGTCGAAGGTCGGCGCGAGCGGGAAGCAGCCGTCGAGCGGAACGAGCCCGTAGGTCGGCTTGAAGCCGGTCACGCCGCAGCAGGCGGCCGGGATCCTGATCGAGCCGCCGGTGTCGCTGCCCAGTGCGGCGTCGGCAAGGCCCGCCGCGAGCGCCGCCGCCGAGCCGCCGCTCGAGCCGCCGGCGAGGCGATCCTTAGCGAGCGGGTTCGGCACGGTTCCAAAGTGCGGGTTCTCGGACGTCGTGCCGTAGGCGAACTCGTGCAGGTTCGTCTTGCCGATGTTCCGGTAGTCGGCGGCCTCGGCGCGCCGCACTGCTTCCGCGGTCTCCGCCGGGACGTGGTCGGCGAAGAGGATCGAGCCGTAGGTCGTGACGAGCCCCGCTGTGTCGAAGAGATCCTTCACGGCGAGCCGCTTGCCAGGAGCGACGGCGTCGGCGTCGCTCGGCCGGGCAAGGAAGATCCCTTCGGGAACCGCAGCGACAGAAGTCACAGTTCCGTCACGGTCCCGTGACAGACACGTGCGCATTTCCGAAATAGGATCGCCTCGGGGAGGAGGCTGGGCGAACCGAACTAAGGGACCTGACGGCTGACGTCAGTCGAGCGCGAGGTAGATGAACGCGATCGCGACGGTCAGGCCGAGCAGCACGAGGAACAGCCCGAACAGCGCCAGGCCCCACTGCAGGTTCTTTCGCTCGAACTCTCG
>VAXM01000183.1 GCA_005883335.1 Actinomycetota bacterium | reverse complement strand
CGAGCTCGACCAGGAGCTGGTTCAGCGTCTGGTCCTGCTCGCGCGAGAAGCCGGTGCCGGTGCGCTGCGCGCCGACGGCATCCAGCTCATCGATGAAGACGATCGCCGGCGCGTTCTTGCGGGCCTCCTCGAACAGCTTCCGGATCCGAGCGGCGCCGAGGCCGGCGAACATCTCGACGAATGCCGACGCGCTCTGCGCGAAGAATTTCGCGCCCGCCTCGCGTGCGATCGCCTTCGCGAGCAGCGTCTTGCCGGTGCCCGGCGGGCCGTAGAGCAGAATCCCCTTCGGTACGCGCGCCCCGAGCCGGCCGAAGCGAGCCGGGTCGCGCAGGAAGTCGACGACCTCGGCCAGCTCGTCCTTCGCCTCGTCGAGGCC
>VAXM01000182.1 GCA_005883335.1 Actinomycetota bacterium | reverse complement strand
TCAACCGCTGAGGCTCCGCTCGCGGTGCCGACTAGGAGGCCGTACCGGCTTTGCCGGTGCGGCCGTTCACTGTGCCGACTATCGCCGCGGTCTCAGGCGTCGTCAGGATCTCGAGCGCCGCGATCTGGGGATGGTTGAGCCAGAACTCGCGCACGGGGTCTGCGTCTGGCAGTTTTGGAGTGAGGTCGTCCATGAGGATCGTCGCCCCCGGTGCGAGCAGGCCGACGACGTCCGCTCCGTCGACGCCGGGATGCTGCTTGCCGCTGTCCAGGAAGAGCAGGTCGAAGGGCGCCTCGCGCGGCATCAGCTCATGCCAGTCGCCTTGGAGGACGGTCACGTTCTCGTCGTCGGCGAACAGCCCGGCCGCGGCTCGGGCTCTCGTCTCGTCGAGCTCGACGGTCACGAAGGGGACCGTCGGCGGGAGCGCCGAGACGATCCAGGCCGCACCGACGCCGCAGCCCGTGCCGAGCTCGCCGACCCGCGTCCGGCCGCGCTGCGCCGCGAGGACGTGCAGGAGCAGGCCGACCTCGCGAATGCAGGAGCGCTCGAAGCCGAGCTCACGCTCGAGCGCGAGCGCCCGCTGCACCAGCGGCGGATCGGTCAAAGCGAGCTCAGGACCTCGTCGGCGGTCGTGAACGCGCGGTCCTCGTCCAGCCCGCGCGCCGCGTCCTCGACGAAGCGCACCTTGCGGCCTCGCCGGAGAAAGCCGCGGATCGCCGCGTCGTCGCACACGTCCGTCGCGACGCCGAAGACGACGATCTCGTCGGGATCGAGCGCCTCGAGCACAGCTTGGGTGTTCGGGTTGGTGAAGACGTCGAAGTTCTTCTTCAGCAGGAGCAGCTCGCGGCGGCCGGCGATCAGGTCCGGGACGAGGCCGGGCGGGAACGGGACGAGCGAGAGAGGCAGCGGATCGGACTGCTCGGTCTCGGGGATCTTCTGCGCTCCCGGTGTCCCGCGGAGGCAGTGGGGCGGAAAGGTGTTGCGAAGATCCGGATCGTCGGAGATCTCCGGGTCGGTCAGCTCGTGGTCGTCGGCGGAGGCCACGTGGACGATCCCCGCCTCGCGTGCGGCCGCGACGAGCCGCGCCATCGCCGGCGCGGTCTCCTCGGCGCCGGGCACGTAGAGCTTCCCCTCGGGGAGCATGAAATCGCGCTGGGTGTCGACGTCCCAGAGAACCCGGGTCATTCCACGAGCTCGAGGCGCGCGTTCGAGCGGTATCGGCGACCGGCCTTGGCCGAGGGGCGCCCGTCCGTCATCACGATGTCGGCGGTGTAGTCGTTCTCGCCGCGGATCAGCGCCGAGCCGACGCCGTAGGAGTCGATCGGGACGCCGCGGCTCTCGAACGCGCGGATCCTCTCGGCGTCGAAGCCGCCGGACGCGACGATCTTGACGCGCTCGAAGCCGTCACGGTCGAGCGCCTCGCGCACCTTGCGGACAAGCCGCTCGTTGACGCCGCGTGGATCGAAGTCACCCATCTCGTCCCAGAGCGAGCGGTCGACGAGCTGGCCCGAGGTGTCGAGCCGTACGCCCCAGAGCCTCGGGCCCAGCGCGCGGGCGACCTCGAGAGCGGTCTTGACCGAGTCGTTCTCGAAGTCGACGAGGACGGTGATGTTGATGTCGGGGTCGGCGTTCTCGGCGAACTTCGTCGCGGCAAGGACCGTGTTGCCGCCGTACGACGCGATCAGCGCGTGCGGGACCGTCCCGACGCCTCGGCCGCCCCACCACGACGCCTGCGCCTCCGACGTGACGCCGATCTCGGCGCCGACGATCTGGCCGGCGATGTACGCCGCGTAGCCGTCGCCGGTCTGGACACGGTGGTGATCGTGGCGCGCCGGCATGAAGATGATCGGCTTGCCGTTCGCGGCTTCAAGGACCCGTACGACGTTGGTCGTGATCAACGTCCGCCGCGCGAGCACGCCCAGGTAGACCGTCTCGAGGTGCGCGAAGCCGGT
>VAXM01000181.1 GCA_005883335.1 Actinomycetota bacterium | reverse complement strand
TGTAGCCGATCCGGATCTGCGGCCGGTGCTCCAAAAGCTGTGTGACGGCGGGCGCGAGCACGACGACGAGCAAGCCCGCGGCCCAGCCGAAAAGGACGATCGAGGCGACCCCGAAGACGAAGGAGAGCGACACGCCAGGCGGCCCGATGCCCTCCACCGGAACCGGAAAGCGATCCGCGAGGGTCGAGGCCGTAACCAGCGCCGCCAGCCCGAGGATGGTGGACGTCATGTGCGGGGTGATCGCGAACGACACGATCGCCGCGCAGGTCACGACGAGGCCCGCCAGGCAGACGGGCAGGACCACCGCGAGCAGGCGCGGAGGCGGGAAGGCTGGCTGCCTCACCGCTCCGCTACCAGTACAGGTTCAGCCAGTCCTCGAAGCCAGCGCCGAAAACCGCGACGAGAAGCAGTACGACCACGGCGGCAAGGGCAACGAGGCGAGGACTCCACTGCAGCATCTTCAACCTCCCCAAAGGTCGGAACACGACTGCGAGATTCTTGCCCCAGGCGGGTCAGCGCACATCCCCCGGATGGGGGAGTTGTCTCAAAGGGCGACTACGAGCCGAGGCCGGCTTCGGCCAGCGGACGGCGTCCCCAGGCGAACGACTGCCGATACCAGCCGGTCAGCGGAACGACGGCGACGCCCTGCCCCGAAGAGTGGATCATCCAGCCCGCGCCGAGATAGACGCCGGTGTGGCCGATGGCGCTCGGCTTCGACCGCGGGCCCTTGGGGCCGAAGAAGAGGAGGTCGCCGGCGGCCAGCTTCGCGAACGTGATCCGCTTCGAACGCGGCACCTCTCCGCTCATCTGATAGGTCGTGCGGCCTTTGATCGTGGCGTTCAGGACCGCTCCGCCGGGATACGTCTGGAGCTTGTAGACGCGCCAGACGAAGCCGGAGCAGTCGAAGCCGCCTCGCGCCTGGACGCCGAACGGGGCCTCGGCCTTCTCGCTCGTCCCGCCCCAGACGTAGGGAAAGCCGACGAAGCGGACGGCCGTGTTGAGGACGCGCTTCTGCCAGGCCGTGAACGTGGGCAGCACGAAGGTCGTCGCCGCATCTTCGACGTACTGCTGCTCCCAGCCGCCGAAACGCAGAATCTTCGCCACCGAGTACGCGGTCTCGGCGCGCGTGACGGGATCGTTCGGTAGCAACTCGAGGTCGTCGTCCTTTGCGGGATGGTTGGTGCGCAGCCCGAGCATGCGTGCGACCGTCTCGGTGCCGAAGCGCGAAGGCACGTTCAATCCGGCTAGGCGAGCGGCGCTCAGGAGCTCCGCCGCGGTATCAGAGAGCTGAAGCGCCTTGACGAGCCGGGTGTCCAGCTGCGCAACAGTTACCGGGGCCGCGGGATCGGCAGGCACCTCTGGAGGCTGCTGCGTCAACGCTGCGGCCAGGGTCGCGAGCTCGCCCTTCGGCCGGAAAGTCGCGACGCTATGGGCCATTAGCCCGCGCTTGACGACTAGGCGGATCTCGGTCTTGTCCCACGACTTCGGCGGCACGACCGAGCCTTGCGTCAGCGCCGCGAACGCGGGCGGCGCGAGCAGCGCGAGACAGCAGGCGGCTAGGACGACTGGGCGGCGCATCCGCTGGTCGTATCGTCCGGAGGGGCAGCGGCCTTTAGGCTGCGGCCCGATGGAGCCCGAGATCAGGCCCGAGCCGACCCCAGAGGAGCGCAACGCGATCCTGGCCGCCCTCGAGCGGCTGTTCTCGAAGGGCTCGGGTTCGCCCGCCTACCGAAGCGCCTGGCGAGAGGCGGGAATTCGCGAGAACGCGGAAGATTCGGCCGGCGAGGACTAGCTAGGCAGCCCGCCCGTCGAACCAGTCCGTCGTCATCGCGGCGATGAAGAGGCCGGTTGCCCACCAGTCGTGGCCCCCGAAGTCGGAGATGTAGACCGCGAACACGAGCGGGACCGCGGCCACGCGGAGGAGCGTGAGCTGGTCGCCGAGGCCCATGGACAGGGAGAATACGGGCCATGGCGCCCTTCTCGAAAGTGCTCGTCGCCAACCGCGGCGAGATTGCGGTCCGCATCTTCCGCACGCTGCGCGAGCTCGGGATCGGGACGGTTGCCGTCTACTCGCCGACGAGGCGTACCTCCTCGGCCCGGGATCGCCGGCAGAGAGCTACCTGAACCAGGAGCGCATCCTCGAGGTGGCGGCTCGCGCCGGGGCGGAGGCCGTCCACCCCGGATATGGCTTCCTCGCCGAGAACGCGCCGTTCGCGCGCGCGGTCGGTCGGGCCGGCGTGGTCTGGATCGGCCCGCCTGCCGACGCGATCGAGGTAATGGGCTCGAAGACGGCCGCCCGCGAGCAGATGCGTGCGGCCGGTGTCCCCGTCGTCCCCGGCACGACGTCGCCGGTGGAATCCGCCGAGGACGTTCTTCGCCTCGGAACGGAGCTCGGCTGGCCGCTCGCGATCAAGGCCGCGGCGGGCGGGGGCGGCAAGGGCCTGAAGGTCGTCGCCGGCCCGGACGAGGCCGAGCGTGCGCTCGAGTCCGCGCGTCGCGAGGGGCAGGCGTACTTCTCCGACCCGACGGTGTACGTCGAGCGCTACCTGGAGGACCCCCGTCACGTCGAGGTGCAGGTTCTCGCGGACACCCACGGGAACGTGATCCACCTCGGCGAGCGCGACTGCACGATCCAGCGGCGCCACCAGAAGCTCGTGGAGGAGACGCCGTCGCCGGCGGTCGACGGCGAGCTCCGCGAACGCATCGGCGCGATCGCGGTCGAGGCGGCGCGTGCGGTGCGTTATCGCAGCGCCGGCACCATCGAGGGACTGCTCTCGCGCGAGGGCGAGTACTTCTTCCTCGAGATGAACACGCGCATCCAGGTCGAGCACACCGTCACGGAGCTCGTCGCGGGCCTCGATCTCATTCGCGAGCAGGTTCTCATCGCGGCTGGAGAGCCGCTATGGCTGCGCCAGGAGGACGTCCGGCTGACCGGGCACGCGATCGAGTGCCGGATCAACGCAGAGGACGCGTCCAATGGCTTCCTGCCCAGCCCCGGGCGGATCACGACCTATCGGGAACCGGGAGGGCCTGGCGTGCGGGTCGACTCCGGGGTGGCGGCGGGATCCGAGGTTGCGGAGCTGTACGACCCGCTCGTGGCGAAGCTGGTCGTCCACGGGGTCGACCGCGAGCACGCGCGCAGGCGCATGCTGCGTGCCCTCGCCGAATACGAGATCGGCGGTATCACGACGCTCCTCGGTTTTCACCGAGCCTTGCTCGAGCACCCGTGCTTCGTCGCGGGCGAGACATGTCACGGCGTGGTCGAGTCCGAAGAGCTTGCGCGGGAGGCAGTGCAGTTGTCTCATGAGACAACGAACATACAGGCGGCATCGGACGGCAGGCTCACGGAGCGGGTGACAACCGTCGAACTCGACGGCCGCCGGTTCGAGGTCGCCGCGCTCGTCCCGGAGCCGCCCTACGCGGAGCTTGCCCGGCGTCGCCGCGAGCGCACGGCAGGCGGCCCACACGGAGCGGCGCGCGACGCCGTCGTCACACCGATGCAGGGAACCGTTCTAGCTGTGAACGTGCAGGAGGGAGAGGAGATCCACGCCGGCGATGTGATCTGCGTCGTCGAGGCGATGAAGATGGAGAACGAGATCACCGCGCAACGCGACGGGCAGGTGACCGAGTTGTCGGTCGCCCCAGGCCAGGCGGTCACAGCTGGGCAGGCGGTCTGCGTGATCAGCCAGGACGACGCAACCTAGGAGGGCTTGACCCTCCTAGAGCTGGCGCTGGTAGACGCGGAACGTCCAGGTCGCGAAGCCCGCGGTCGCCACGGTCAGGGCCGCGAGCAGCGCAAGGTGCAATCCGACCGATCCCCAGTCCGCTCCCGGGAGCACGACCTCCCGCGCCGCGACGACGCCCCAGTTGACCGGGTTGAACTTGCCGAGCTCCTGCATCCAGTGCGGCATCTGCCGGAACGAGATCAGCGTCGACGAGAGGAAGAACAGCG
>VAXM01000047.1 GCA_005883335.1 Actinomycetota bacterium | reverse complement strand
GCCGCACCAGCTCCTCGCCGAGCGCGAGCAGCGCCCCCTCGCCCCGCGGCAGGTAGCCGACGAACTGGTAGCCCTCCTCGCCGACGAGCCCGCTCGCCACGAGCCCGGTCTCCACCGCGGAGGGCCCGGGCAGCACCGTCACCTCGAGACCGGCTTCGAGCGACGCCGCCACTAACCGCGCTCCCGGATCCGAGATCGCGGGCAATCCAGAATCACTTACCAGCGCAACGCGCTCCCCGTCCTCGAGCCGCGGCAGCAGCTCGGCCGTCCGCTTCGCCTCGTTGTGCTGGTGGTACGAGAGCAGGCGAGCCCGGATGCCGTGCCGCTCCAGCAGCTTGCGCGTGTGACGCGTGTCCTCGCAAAGCACGACATCCGCCTCCGCGAGCTCCCGCAGCACCCGAAGCGTGACGTCCTCGAGGTTCCCGATCGGCGTCGCGCAGACGGCAAGCGGCACGGCTAGGGCTCCGCGTCGAGCGCCTCGAAGGCGATCATTCCGGCCCCGATCACGCCCGCGTGGAAGCCGAGCTGGGCCGGGACGACCCGCACAGTGTCCCGCGCGGGCTCGAGCCCCTCGCGCGCGAGGACCTCTCGGGCCGGGCCGAGAAGCAGCTCGCCGGCCGTCCCGAAGCCACCGCCGACGACGACGAGCTCCGGCTCGAAGACGTTCACGAAGCTCGCGATCCCGGTGCCGAGCCTGCGCCCGATCTCGGCGAGCGCCTCGACAGCCTCGGGCTCCCCTTTGCGGCCGCGCTCTACGAGTTCGTGCCCGTCGGAGCCGTTTCCGTACAGCTCGCGCGCAGCGCGGTCGGCCACCGGCCCGGCGGCGTACGACTCCAGATGGCCGTGCCCGCCGCAGCCGCAGGGCGGTCCGTCGAGCCCGATCACGATGTGGCCGAGCTCGGCGCCGACTCCGGTCGCGCCGCGATAGGGCCTGCCGTCCAGGATCAGGCCGCCGCCCACGCCGGTCCCGAGGGTGAGCATCACGACGTACCGTGCGCCACGCGCGGCGCCGGCATGCCACTCGCCGATCGTCGCCGCGTTCGCGTCGTTGTCAATTCCGACGGGCACGCCGTGGCGCTCGCGCATCCGGTCGCGGAAGTCGACTCCGGCGAGCGGGATGTTCACGGAGGCAACCGCGCGGCCGGACCGCTGGTCGACGCGCGACGGGATTCCGAAGCCGAGCGCGGCGATCTCGCGGCCGTCGCGCAGCTCCTCGACGATCGCGTCCAGCCCGGCGAGCAGCGCGTCCTGCGAGGAGATGTCGGTGGAGTGCACGACGTCCTGCTCGATCTCGCCGTGCCGGTCCACGACGGCCGCGAGCGTCTTCGTCCCCCCCACGTCGACCCCTATGACCCGGAGCGCCTCCACCTCGGGTGGCTACCATACGCCGCCGGATGGCGTCGCCCGGCGGAGAGAAGCCGTATCGCCTTTACCGCGGCGGGCGCGTCAAGGGCCGCGTCCCTACGGCCTCGCCTTCGAAGTCGCCTCCCCGCGGGCCGCGCGCGCCGCGAGACGGGAAGCGCGACTACCGCGGGCCGGGGCCACGGCCGAGGAAGACGCGTCGCGCAGCCAGGCAGATCCGCTGGGGGCGTGAGATCGGGATCGCGCTTCTCCTTTCGCTGCTCTTCTTCATCGTCTGGGCGGTGCTCGGCTACCTCACCTTCCGCGGCGGCGTCTCGGCGGCGAACAAGCGGCTGCCGAAGACCGCGCGGACGGCTCTCACGCCCGACAAGGGGTCGCTCTTCGCGCATTCGACGTCGATCCTGCTCCTCGGCACCGACCACTCGTCGCAGGTCTCGCGCGTGGGCGACCGGCACTCGGACTCGATCACGCTCCTCCACACCGACCCGGGCCACGGGCGCCTCTACTACCTCTCGATCCCGCGCGACCTGCAGGTCGAGATCCCGGGGTACGGGACGTCCAAGATCAATACGGCCTACCAGGTCGGCGGGCCCCGCTTGGCGATCCGAACGGTCGCCTCCTACACCGGAATTCCCGTCAACCACGTGATCGTCGTCGACTTCGCGCAGTTCCGCGACCTGATCGACAAGATCGGCGGGATCGACGTGGTCGTGCCCCGCCCGATCGTCTCGAAATTCGACTGCCCGTACTCCTCGCCCGTCCGCTGCTCCCGCTGGGCCGGCTGGCGGTTCCCGAAGGGGAAGGTGCACCTCGACGGCAAGCGCGCGCTGATCTACTCGCGCGTCCGCAAGAACGCGCTCGATCCGTCCGAGACGGACATCACGCGCGGCGAGCGGAACCAGCAGGTGCTGCAGGCGGTGATGAGCAAGCTCGCGGGCTTCGGCACGTACGTCCGGATGCCGTTCATCGGCGGGAGCCTGCTGAAGCCGTTGGCGACCGACCTCTCGGCCAACAACTTCATCGGCCTCGGCTGGGACAAGTTCCGCGCCGGCACGACGATCCACTGCCGGCTGGGCGGCAGCTCGACCGGCGGCTCGATCGCGCCGAGCGAGGACAACGCCAAGGTCATCCTGATGGTGCTCGGCAAGTCAGCGGTGCAGCCGCCCGCGCCTTCGGGAGACACGTTCCCGCCCGGCTGCCTGATCGGGAACGTCCCACCCGGGCGTTGAGCGTTTTGGGTCTCGCGCCGATATCCAGGCAGTGGCGCTCTTGGCTCGCTTCCCGTTCTCGTTCGTCGTCGTCGCCGTTGCGCTGGCCGTGACGGCCGGCGTCTTCGCCTTCGCCCGTCCCGCCTACCACCAACGCAACGGATTGATCAAGGTGCCCGCGAAGCAGCCCGCCGACGACGCTGCAGGAGCCGCGGGCTGGGTCTGGACCGACGGCACACCGGGTTGGCAGGCCGGCTACACCCTCAAGGGCTACAACGTCTCGGGCGTTCAACCGGTCGAGCTGCAGGCTGCGCAGCTTGCCGCGGCGCGTCACGGGCTCGACGCCTCGGATGTCCGCGTCCTCGTCTCGACGCGCGGAGACACGAACGGCGCGCTCGCGGTCCTCGCGGCGCCGACGATCGGGCAGACGCCTGTGCAGACATGCCTCGCAGCCGTGCTCGAAGGCGATGCGCCGGTCAGATGGCAGTGTCCCGGAGCGACGCCGTCCAGGCACGACCTGGCCAGATCGAACGTCCTCGTCGCTGCGAAGGAGTACACCTGGAACGCCCTCTACCTGGTTGGGGTCGCGCGCGGAGACGTCTACCGGGTCGTCCTCGAGGTTCCCGGCGCTGCGCCGACGGAGCTCTACTCACGCGGGACCACCTGGGGCCAGTTCGACGCGGTGGTCTCCGCGGCGCGCGGGGCTTCGCTGAAGGTGTACGGACGACGTGGGCTGGTCGAGACGGTTGCCGTCCGCCTGCGGCCCGGGCAGCAGCGCGTCCTGCAGTAGCGCTACGCCTCCGCGGCCTTTTCCTTCTTCTCAGGCTTCTCCGGCTTGTCGGTCTTCTTCGGTTCGGCGCCGTCCTTCGACTCGTCGCGCTTGCGCGAGCCGCGGCCGTAGTCCGTCGAGTAGAAGCCCGAGCCCTTGAAGTGCACCGCTACCGGGTAGAGCACGCGCTCGAGGGGCCCCTCGCCGCAGACCTCGCAGACGTCGGGGGCCGCCTCGCCCATCCGCTGGAAGAGCTCGAACAGGTGCCCGTTGGGGCAGCGGTACTCGTAGATCGGCATTGCTCCTAAGGATAGTGACGGGAGTGGCTATGGCTTTTGCTCGCGCTCGAGCGTCTCGCGGTAGCAAGGAGCGTCCTCGAAGGCCGCGAGCCCGGGCGGGGTCTGGCGTGAGCGGGGCCGCTTGCGGCGCAGGGCGGCGAGGACTGCCGAGGCGCCGACGACCCCGCCCAGCAGGAAGGAGCGCAGCCGCTCTGCCCGAGGTTCCCCGTCCATGGGACGATTGTGGCAGTGATCTGCACCCTCGGGGATCTGCTTCTGGACGTAATCGTCCGCGCTTCGGAGCCGGCCGCGGCCGAGGCAGACACGGCGGCGGAGACTCGCGTGACGTCGGGCGGCCAGGCCGCCAACGTCGCCTCGTGGGTCGCCGAGCTCGGCGAGCCCGCCCGATTCATCGGCAAGCAGGCTGATGACGCGGCCGGGGCGCTCGTGCGGTCGCTGCTCGAGCGGCGGGGCGTGGATCTGGCCGGGCCTCGCGTCGAGGGGAAAACGGGGGTCGTCGTGTCGCTCGTCGGAGAGGACGGCGACCGCTCGATGGCGACGGACCGCGGGATCGCGCTGGAACTGCGTGAGGACGAGCTCGATGGGGCCTGGTTCGAGGATTGCCGCTGGCTGCACCTCTCCGGGTACAGCCTGCTCGCCGACCCGATCGCCGGCGCCGCGCTCGCGGCGGCACGGCTGGCACGGGGGGCGGGCGCGCGCGTGAGCGTCGACCTCTCGTCGTGGAGCGCGATCCGGGCGCGCGGGCCCGAACGGTTCCGGACAAGCCTGGAGGAGGTGGCGCCCGACGTCGTCTTCGCGAACGAGCCCGAGTGGGAGCTGGTCGGCGGCGCCTACGGGCTCGGCGAGACCGCTGTCGTCAAGCGCGGCTCGCGGGGGGTCGTCGTGTTGGGCGCAAGCGGCGCCGAGGAACACGCGCCTGCCGGGGCCGAGGTGATCGACACGACGGGCGCCGGAGACGCGCTCGCAGCGGGGTTTATCGTCGGCGGGATCGAGCTTGGGCTCGAAGCCGCCGCGCGGTGCGTCAGTCAGCTCGGGGCGGTGCCGGTGTGACCGAACTGCTCCAAATCGCCCCGGAAGTGCAACAAGCTCTCCACGAGAGCCGCCCGGTGGTCGCGCTCGAGACTACGCTGATCGCACACGGTTTCCCACCCCGGGTGGGGGTGGAGGTGGGGCTCGCCTCGGAGGCGGCGGTCAGCCTCGAAGGCGCCGTGGCCGCGACCGTCGGCGTGATCGACGGCGCCGTCGTCATCGGTCTGGACAAGAAGCAAATCGAGCGCTTCGGCGAGGCGGGAGCGGATGCGCGCAAGGCGGGGCCACGCGATCTTGCGGCCTGCGCGGCTCGACGCGAGCTCGGCGCGACAACGGTGGGCGGCACGCTCAGGGCCTGCGCGCTCGCCGGGATCCGCTTCCTCGGCACGGGTGGGATCGGCGGCGTCCACCGAGGCTTCGCGGAGCGGCCCGACGTCTCCGCCGACCTCGCTGAGCTGGCGCGCACCCAGACGCTCGTCGTCGGCGCAGGCGCGAAGTCGTTGCTCGACGTGCCGGCGACCGCCGAGGTGCTCGAGACCCTCGGCGTGCCGGTGGTCGGCTACCGGACGGACGAGCTGCCGCTCTTCTACGCCGCAGCGGGCGGGCCGCCGGTCTCCGCGCGCGTCGAAAGCCCCGAGGAAGCCGCGGAGCTGGCGCGCGCACACTGGGAGCTGGGCGGCGCGGGCCTGCTCCTGGGCAACGCGCCGGAGCACGGAGTCGACGTCGAGCCGCTGCTCGAGCAGGCGCTTCGCACCGCGGCCGCCGAGAACATCAGCGGCCAGGCAGTGACGCCGTTCGTGCTCTCGTTCCTCCACGAGCGCAGCGGCGGCCGCACGCTCGAGGTCAACCGCGACCTCGTCGCCGCGAACGCCGCTCTCGCCGCCCAGGTTGCAGTCGCCTTCAGCACGATCTCGCCGCGCTGACGTGCTCGACGCCCCTTGCGCGCCGGAGCTCCGCGGCGAGCGTCCTTGCATCCTCGACGGACCGAGGCACGACCTCGTACGCGGGCGGCAGCGGATTGCTGGGGATTCCCTGCACGAACGCGGGATGGCGCTTCGCCATCCGCCGGAGCGCGAGCCGCTTCGAGACGAAGGCGAACGTCTTGATCTTCGGGCTCGACGCCAGCCTTCCGCGCATCGCCGCGATCTCGGTGCGAGTCGCCTCCTGGCCGGTCACCATCCGTGTCGCGAAGTAGACCGAGACGTGGCATTCCCGCGGCGCGATAAGCCGAGCGGGCACCTCGCGGGCCTGCTTCTGCGCGCCGCAACCGGCGACGACTGCGGCCAGCAGACAGGCCGCCGCGGCGCGGCGCATCAGCTCAGCGAGTTGAGGAACTCGTCGACCGAGAGCGCGGTCAGGGTCTGCAGCTTCGCGCTCCCGCGCGCGCCGAGCGCCACCGAAACGCGCGCGATCGTCTCGGCATCCGGTGCCTCGACGACGTTCACGAAGTCGAACGGGCCGAGCGTGGCCCACTGATGGATGACCTTCGCGCCGAGCTCCTCGACGTCGCGGTTGACCTCACGCAGACGGTCGGGGTTCGCCTTCAGCGTCTGCACGCCCTGCGCGGTCAGGGTGGACAGCATGATGTAGGTCGGCATCGCTCCTCCTCGTCGGGTCTCTCGCCGCCTGGTCGAAGTACAGCAGCGCGGCGCCGAGGAAGAGTATGGGCGAGATCACGAGCAGCGACAGGAAGGCCGCGACGGAGCGCTCGAGCTGGCTCGCGCCGCGAAGCAGGAAGAAGAGCACAGTGGCCGTGAGGAAGGCGACGATCACCAGCGTCGCGAGCGAGCCCGCCGCGTGGACGTAGTCCGCCCGCCCGAGCCGGTAGCCCCGCTGCAGCGCCTCGCGGAAGCCGACCCTCTCGATCACCGCTGCCGGAACCGAGAGGCCGAAGAGCGCCAGCCAGAGCACTGCAGGCAGGATGAACAGGCTGTAGAGGAACAGCGCCGGGACGAACACGAAGTACCCGATCGCAGCTCCGATCAGGAGCGAGCTCCGCGCCGGCGCTTCCGCGGTCGCGAGAGCGACGGCACCGAGGTACGAGGCCGTCATCAGCAGCGCGAACGCGGTGATCCCGAACACGAGCTTCGATAGCCCAGGGATCAGCGTCAGCCCGACTGCGCCGGCTGCGGGCCCGAGGCCGAGGGCGAGCGACGCCCAGAAGTGCCTCCGGTAGAGATTGATCGTCTCGGCCACGAGCTGTCCCACCGTCCGCGTCTCAGGCGGCAGCGGCGGGGGCAGCGCCTGCGACTTTGCGGTTCCGCTGCGGGCCACGCAGGCCTACGCGGCAGCCGGCTCGGCGGCCCGGGCTTTCTCGAAGACCAGCTCGCCGTCCCGCGCGTCCACGTGCACGGTGTCGCCTTCCACGAACTCGCCCTCGAGCAGTCGCAGCGCGAGTGGGTTCTCGACCAGGCGCTGGATCGCGCGCTTGAGCGGGCGGGCGCCGTAGGTGGGGTCCCAGCCGGCCTCGGCGAGGACCTCCTTCGCCGCATCCGTCAGCTCGAGCCCGAGGCTTCGCTCGGCGAGGCGCTCGCGGACACGCCGCAGCTGCAGCTCGACGATCTCGGAGATCTGCTCCTTCGAGAGCGGCCGGAACTCGACGATCTCGTCGATCCGGTCGAAGTCATGATCAGGACGGTGTTCCGGAAGTCGACTGTGCGGCCCTGGCCGTCGGTCAGGCGCCCGTCGTCGAGGATCTGCAGCAGGACGTTGAAGACGTCCGGGTGGGCCTTCTCGATCTCGTCGAGGAGGATCACCGAGTACGGGCGCCGTCGGACCGCTTCGGTCAGCTGGCCGCCCTCCTCGTAGCCGACGTAGCCGGGCGGCGCACCGACGAGCCGCGAAACCGTGTGCTTCTCCATGTACTCGCTCATGTCGAGGCGGACCAGCGCGCGCTCGTCGTCGAACATGAACTCGGCGAGCGCGCGGGCGAGCTCGGTCTTGCCGACCCCCGTTGGGCCTAGGAAGACGAAGGAGCCGATCGGGCGGTTCGGGTCCTGCAGGCCGGATCGGGCGCGGCGGAGCGCGTTCGCAACCGCCTCGACGGCCTCGTCCTGGCCGACGACGCGCTCGTGCAGGCGCTCCTCCATGTGGATCAGCTTCTCGGTCTCGCCCTCGAGCAGGCGCTCGACCGGGATGCCCGTCCAGCGTCCAACCACCGCGGCGACGTCGTCCTCGTCGACTTCTTCCTTGACCATCGGGCTCTCCGGCACGTCGCGCGCCTCGAGCTCGCGCTCGAGCTCGGGCAGCTCGCCGTAACGGATCTCGGCGACGCGCTCGAGCTCCCCGTTGCGCTCGGCGCGCTCGGCTTCACCGCGCAGCTCGTCGATCTTGCGGGTGATCTCCTTGACGCGCTCGAGCTGCTCCTTCTCCTTGTTCCAGCGGGCGGCCAGCTCGTTGCGCAACTCCTGTGCCTCGGCGAGCTCGCGCTCCAGCGGCTCGCGCACGTCCTTCGACTCCTTCGCCATCGCGGCGAGCTCGATCTCGAGCTGGCGCACGCGGCGCTCGGCCTCGTCGAGCTCGATCGGCGAGGAGTCGATCTCCATTCGCAGGCGCGAGGCGGCCTCGTCGACGAGGTCGATCGCCTTGTCTGGCAGGAAGCGGTCGGCGATGTAGCGGTCGGAGAGCACGGCCGCGGCGACCAGAGCAGCGTCGCGGATGCGAACGCCGTGGTGCGCCTCGTAGCGCTCCTTGAGGCCGCGCAGGATCGCGATCGTGTCTGCGACCGACGGCTCGCCGACGAAGATCGGCTGGAAGCGCCGCTCGAGCGCCGCGTCCTTCTCGATGTGCTTGCGGTACTCGTCGAGGGTCGTCGCGCCGATCGCGCGCAGCTCGCCGCGCGCAAGCATCGGCTTCATCATGTTCCCCGCGTCGACGGCGCCCTCGGCCGCGCCGGCGCCGACGATCGTGTGCAGCTCGTCGATGAAGAGGATCAGATCGCCCTCGGCGTTGCGCACCTCGGTCAGGACGGCCTTGAGCCGCTCCTCGAACTCGCCGCGGTACTTCGAGCCCGCGAGCATCGCGCCGATGTCGAGCGCCCAGACGCGCTTGCCCTTCAGGCCCTCGGGGACGTCGCCGGCGACGATGCGCTGGGCGAGGCCTTCGACGATCGCGGTCTTGCCGACCCCTGGGTCGCCGATCAGGACCGGATTGTTCTTCGTCCGCCGTGAGAGCACCTGGATGACGCGGCGGATCTCCTCGTCGCGGCCGATGACCGGGTCGAGCTTCCCGTTCTCGGCGAGCTCGGTCAGGTCGCGGCCGAACTTCTCCAGCGCCTGATAGGTGCCCTCGGGATCTTGCGAGGTGACGCGCTGGCCGCCCCGGACCGCATTGATCTTCGCCTCGAGCTGGTCACGCGGGACGACGTCGAGCGCGAGCAGCAGGTGCTCGGTCGAGACGTACTCGTCCTCCAGCCGCCGCGCCTCGTCGAAGGCCTTGTCGAGCACGCGCGAGACCGCGGCGCTGACCTGCGGTTGCTGCTGCGCGCCTTCCGTCGAGGGCTTCGTGCGCAGCGTCGCCTCGGCCTGCGCGCGCAGCTCGGCCGCGTCCGGGACAAGCTGCTGCGGCAGCTCCTGGTCGAGGAGGGCGAGCAACAGATGCTCCGGGTAGAGCTCGGGGTTGCCCATGCGGCGCGCCAGCTCCTGCGCGGCCGCGACCGCCTCCTGGGATTTCAGGGTCAGTTTGTTGAAGTCCACCGTCGCTCCAGTTGGGCCGGGTCGTAAAGCACGAGGTCGCGGCGGTACTGCTTGTGCACCTGCTGGATCGCCTCGTGCATCTCACGCTCGAGCCGCTCCATCCGCGAGTGCATGCGCTGCAGCTGCTCCTCGAGGCCTAGCACCGCCTCGACGCCGGCGAGATTGAGCCCGAGCTCGCCCGTGAGCCGCTGGATCAGCCGAAGCCGCTCGAGGTCGGCCTCCGAGTAGAGGCGCGTGTTCCCCGCGGTGCGCTGCGGTTGCACGAGACCCTTCTGCTCGTACATGCGCAGCGTCTGGGGGTGCATCCCGACGAGGTCGGCCGCGACGGAGATCATGTAGCGCGGGCGCTCGTCCATCAGCGCATCCTCCGACCCCGGCGGCGGCGGTCAATGAGGTACGAACCGGCGAACGCGGCGACGGCGGCGAGAGCGAAAACAATCCACCAGGTCATGAGGCGCGGCCCTCCCGCGGGTTCTCCGGCGCCGCCTTCTGCAGCGCCTGGATGGCCTCGCGCTCTCGCTTCGTCAGCTTCTTCGGCACTGTGAGCTTCACGCGCGCGAGGAGATCGCCGCGACCGGAGCCCTTCAGCCTCGGGGC
>VAXM01000046.1 GCA_005883335.1 Actinomycetota bacterium | reverse complement strand
CGCGGCTGCGTACGAGTCCGCGAGGTTCGTTCCGAGCATCAGCACCCGTCCGGGGAGCGCCAGGACCATCAGCGAGTCCGTGATCGCCTCGCGCGCGAGTCTGCTCGCCGAGCGCTGAATCGCCCGCGCCCAGACGCCGACCGCGGTGGCGGCCGGGCCGCGAACGACCGCCCACCACCCCGTCGCCGAAGGAAAGAGCGCTTCCAGTGCTCGCCGCCCCAAGTCCTCCTGCGTCGCGTACGCGGCGTCGAGCGCCTCCAGGATCTGCGGCTGCAGGCGCGTCTGTTCGTGGAGGCCGATCTCGAGGTTCGCGAGCAACGCGAGCTCCGCGCGCCGCTTGGGATCGCGTTCGAGCTGCACGCGGTCGTAGTGAGCGAATGCCTGAGTCAGCGCGTGCTCACCTTCAGGCTCGTCGCCGTGGAGATAGCGGGCGAACTGCAGCCCGATCTCCTCGAACACCTTGAGGTTGCCGCGCGCGACGGCGTCGCTGGCGCGCTCGAAGGCGTCGAACGGGGTGTGGAGCTCACTCGTCAGCCGTCCGAGCGGCGTCTCGTGCTGGAAGAGCCCGCGGCGAAGAAACCAGCGGCCGAGCGTCGCGAACGGATGCAGCAGCCGGCGACCTTGCCCGAGCCTGCGCCCGAGGTGCTCGAGCAGGTCCTCGCCGCGGATCGTCCGACCCGCCTGTCGCGAGGCCCACGTCGCGTACGTGCACCAGTTCGCGCCCGTGCCGTTTCGCTTCACGCATGCCGCCGCAAGCCGCGAGTAGCAGTACGTGATCTCGAGGTTTCGGAGGATTGGGCTCTCGATCGCGACGATCCGCTGAACGTCTGCCACGCTCGGTGCCACCGGCATAGTCTCCCAGCGTGAGCGAGCTCTCCTGGTGGTTCGCGCCGCACCCCGATTGGGAGGCGACGGAGGACTGGCCCGAGGAAGTTCCAGTCGTGCGCTACGAGACCGAGGGCGAGGTCGCGGTGATCGATCCCTTCCTGCCGCCCGACGACAGCTTCGACCCGCAAGGGAAGAGCGTGCGAGTGCTCCTCACCCAAGGGGCGCACTACCGCGGCACGAGCGACTTCGTCGAGCGCTACGGCGCGTCGGTGTGGGCGCCGCCGCGTGCTGTGTGGAGGCGGTTTCCCAATCCCGCGACGACCGACGAGCTGCCGCGCGGCGTCGAGGCGATCGAGCTCGACGGCGAGCCGCAGCAGGTCGTCTTCTTCATCCCCGAGCACGCGACCCTCGTCAGCGGGGACGTCCTCAGCGGGACCGGCGGGCGGCTTCACGTGTTCGTCGACGAGGCCGACCCCGTGCGCCTGCTCCCGGCGCTCGACGCGCTCGCCGACCTCGCGATCGAGCGGGTAATCATCCCGCACGGCGACCTGATTCTCTCGGACGGCGCCGCGCGCATCCGCGCGGCGGTTGCCGAGGCACAATCGGCTTAGCGGGGGCCCTTGCAGGTAGCGTCCACGCCGTGGCCAAGCCGCCGGGGGAGGAGATGTGGCGACAGATGCTCACGGGCGACTATCCGCGCCTCCACCGGATGCGGCAAATGTGGGGAGCGCTGCCCTCGCCGCCGCGCTGCAAGCTCTGCAACGCACCGTTTCGCGGATTCGGTGGCGCTCTCATGCGCGCGATCGCCTACGGGCCGTCGCCGCTGAACCGGCGCCTCTGCAAGTGGTGTATTCGTGCGGTTTCCAAGCACCCAGGCGGCGCGGAGATCGAGATCTCGGTGCTGTTCGCGGACGTCCGCGGCTCCACGGGACTGGCCGAGGAGATGGCGCCGGAAGAGTTCTCGCGCCTGCTCGCGCGCTTCTACGGAACTGCCGCCGAAGTCATCGACGAATGCGACGGGATTGTCGACAAGTTCGTCGGCGACGGCGCGGTCGCACTCTTCATCCCCGGCTTCGCGGGTAGCGATCATGCGGCCGACGCGATCACAGCCGCACGGCGCCTCCTCGAGGAGACGGGCGGATGGGTTCCGGTCGGCACGGGGGTCCACACCGGCACGTCGTTCGTGGGCAGCGTGGGGGAGGGCGATGTCCGAGACTTCACCGCCCTCGGCGACACGGTCAACGTCGCCGCGCGGCTCACGGGCCTCGCGGGAGCCGGTGAGATCCTGATCAGCGCCGAAGCCGCCGCCGCCGGCGGCCTCGAAACGACGGGCCTCGAGCGGCGGACTCTCGAGCTCCGCGGAAGGGATCAGACCCTCGACGTGTGGGTCGCGCCCGTCGGGGCAGCCGCGACCGCGTGAAGGTGATCGACGCGGTCGTCCTTCGCGGCGGCGTCGAGATCGAGAACCCGCTCGAGACGGCACTCGAGTTCGTCGAGGCCTACTCGGCCTACGACTCACATGACTCGAGGGCGCCGCACACGTTCGACGAGAGCGACCTGAGGCTGGCGAATCGCGGTGGCGCGCGCATCTCGGCGGCCGAGATCGCGGCGATTCTCGAGCGCCGCGGCAGGATCGAGCGGGCCTTGCGCTCGATCGACCCCGATACGTCGTTGGCGGGCACGGTGCAGTCGATTCCGTGGGGCCCGCTCACGCGGCTCTTCGACACGTTTGCCGATATCCGCGGAGTCGGCTTCTCGAAGATGACCAAGGCGCTGCACCCGAAGCGGCCCGCGCTCGTTCCGTTGCTGGACAGCGTCGTGCAGGCATACCTGGCGACGGACTCGGTTCTGCCCGAGCCTTTCGGGGAGCGCGCGACCGCCCTAGTCCGCAGCTACAAACGCGACCTGGACCGCAACCGCTCGGCCCTGCGCGCGGTCCAGCGTGAGCTCGCGAGCCGAAAGCACGGACTCACTGAGGTGCGGATCCTCGACGTCCTGATCTGGTCGGCTTTCGCGAGCTAGGGGATCGACACCTTCGCCGCGTAGAGGTCGAACTGGTGCAGGGCCCCGTCGGGATTGTCGTGGGTGCTGTTCGAGTTGTCCGACCAGGCCGGCCAGAACGTGCCCGACTGGAAGGCGGCGTGCGTGTAGTCACCCGTGTCGAAGAAGCTCCCCGCGGCTACCGCGCTCGACGTCCCGCGGCTGATACGGAGGTTCGGAGCGAACGTCGCTCCGCCGTCCGTGGAGGACGTGGCCCAGATCTGGAAGTCGTCGTTCGGGACGCCGTCGGTGTCTCCGCTCCCGCCCGTCCCGAGATCGTTCCGAGTGTCGTACCAGGAGACGGCCACGTCGCCGCTCGTCTGGTCGAGGGCGATTGCCGGGTTGTATTGGCTGTTGGTCGTGTGGTCGTCGTTCAACCGGACTGCCGGCGACCAGGTCGTGCCGTTGTCGTCGGAGTGCTGGAACATGATGTCCGTGTTGTTGCTCTCGCTCTGGACCTCCTGCGTCCAGATGACGTACACGCGGCCGTTGTGCGAACCGCCGCTCCGATCCCAGGCCAGGTTCGCCTCGGCGTCGATCGAGCGGTTCGGCTGAGCCGGGATGTAGTCGAAGCCGCCGACGTGGCTGTGAGCGAGAAGCCGCGGAGTGCCGAATCCGGCTGAGCCGAGGCCGTCGGGATCGACCGCCGTGTAGATGTGCGATTCCGCCTGGCCGCCGGTCCGATCCTGGTAGGTGACCATCACCTGACCGTTCGGCCCGACAGCCGTGTCCCCGTAATCACCATTCCCGGGCGAGGGAACGCTCTCCGGGGCGGTGAAGCTCCCGAACTGGCCGAGCCCGGTGACGGGTGCCCCGAATGCCTTGACCATCGTTCCGGGAAAGTCCGTGAAGCTGACCCAGACGCTGTTCGGGCCCGCGCTAATCGAAGGCTGGTCGCCGCTCGCCGCGATGTCTCCAACCTTCGAGAACGACCTGCCGCCGTCGGTTGAGATGGCGACGAGGATGTTCCCGCTCGTGTTGACGAGGTACGTCATCCAGAGGTTCCCGAAGCGGTCCCAAGCCAGCTGCTCGTCGCAGCAGATCTCCCCGAGCGGGTCGGCGGCCGTGCTGCCGATCACGCGCCTGGACCAGGTCCGGCCGCTGTTGAAGGAGACGTTCGTCGAGAGGCCGGCGACGACGTCCGCGAGCGTCGACATCGTCACGACGTTCGACGGATTCGTCGGATTGACGGCGATCGCGTCCTCCGCCTCGTTTCCGGGCTTAACGCTCGTGTCGAAGTTCGGGATCGGCGCGGCGGCCGTCGCCAGCGCCGCGATCGCCAGAGCACCCGCGAACGCAAGAACGATCGTGGAGAAAAGCCGGCCGCGCATGTTGTCTCCCCTCTCCTGAATCCTCGTTGGTGCACGATCCTAGCTCCGTCGGCGCGGGGTAGTCAAACGGCTATTAACCGGTCGAGCGGCCTTGGTACCTCGTGGGGATCGAGCGCCTCGACGAGGTAGCGGGCGTAGCGGGTTTTGCGGCTGCCGCCGCTGCCCATGTAGCGGCGCAGCTGTTCTTCGATCGGGCGGCCTCGCCACTCGACTTGTTTCTGGAGGGTCCGGAAAGGCGGGAGGTCGCCGTGCGCCTCGAGCATCTCCAGGACGCGCTCGGCGCCGAGCGCCCGGATCAGCTCGGCTTCAAGGTCGGGGTCACACACGTAGAAGCCGAGCTCCTCCATCCCGGCGCGATCGAGGTTCGAGCCGAGGCCGGCGCGCTCGAGCCCGCGCTGGAACTCGCGCTCCTCGCCCGAGTCGCAGAGCCCCGCAAGCCGGAGGCCGCGAAAACGCTCCAGGAAACCGCCGATCGCCTGCGCGCCGCCCATGGCCACGATCGAGATGCCCTCGGCGGCGAGATGGTGGCCACGGCGCTCGGCGAGGGTCTCCAACGCGATCTTGTCGCTGGTTCCCTCCACCAACACGACCCCGGTGACATCGACCACTACGTTTCGTTGCAGGGCACGTTCACGTAGCCCGAGCGGAACGGCTCGCGGCGGCCAGACTCGGGATCGAACGTGTGCCGCCAGACGCAGCCGGTGTCGTTCGTCAGCAGGTGGATCGAGACCGAGGTCTCCTCGGAGGTCGTGCGTACGCGGTGGATGTCGTCCTGCGGCGGGATCAGCTCGTAAAAGTCACCCGGCTGCAGCGAGCGCGATTCGAGCAGCTCCAAGCCGCCGTTCCGCTCCGCGTAGATGTCCTCGTCCTGGGCGCCCTGGTACAAGCCGACGAGGCCCCACGCGAGATGATCGTGCACCGGAGTCTCGGAGCCGGACGGCACGACCAGCGAGAACAGCGAGAGCGAGCCGTCGGCCGCGCGGAAGAGCAGCCACTGGCCGATGCCTCCGCCCATTCCGCTCTCGGGCGCGGCCGCGCGGTACTCGTCCGGAAGCCAGTCCGGATCGGCGAGCAGCGACGCGAAGTGCGGCCGGATCGCCGCGCAAGCGTCCCGGGGAGAAGGCGCTGCGCGGATCGAATCACGCGCCGTCGAGACGAACGCTCGCACCACCGGTGTGTCGAGCACGTACTGGTTCGTCACAGGGCCGACTCGAGGATCTCCGCGTTCTCGTTCTCCGGCGGGGTGCCGTACGCGTAGACGAGCAGATCGACGTCGCCGTGATTCGCCGACTGGAGCGGCGTTCCCGGCTCGACGTGGATGAGGCCGCCGGGAGGGACGTCGTGGCGCTCCGGCGGCTCGCCGAGGTACATCGACAGCGTCCCCGCGAGGACGACGAACGTCTCTTCCTGGGATGTGTGCTCGTGGCGGCGACCCTTGGCGCCGGGCTCGTAGCGCCAGAGGTTCGCGCGAGTGTGGGCGAAGCCGGCCCGCTCGCTCAGCTCGGCGACGTGGCGCGCAGGCTCCCCGGGCTCGTGCGGGCGGGTGATCCACTCGAGCTCGCCGGGACGGATCACGCGAAAGGCCACGACGGCAGCCTAGTCACGGCGTGGCGCCGTGAGCCAGCCGGGAGGCGGCGACCTTCCTGCCGGCTGCGTGGGCAACCGAATGCCCAGTCACCGCGGCGAGGAAGTCGTCCCTATGAAGCTCCAGCAGCCGCGAATCCACTGCGGCGGTGACGGTCGCCGTGCGCGGAACGTCCCGCAGCAGGGCGATCTCGCCGAAGTAGTCGGCGCGCCCGGCGGTCGTGTGCTTGCCGCCGGCGTCGATGTCGAGCTCGCCTTCGCCGACGATGTAGAAGCCGTCTCCCGCGTCGCCGGCGCTGATCACGACCTCACCCGCCCGTACAGGGCGCGGGGAGAGCTTCGAGGCGATCCGCTCCTTGCCCGCGACGGAGAGTGGCGCGAACATCGGCACGCGGTCGATCAGCTCCAACTCCGGGGCGGGGACCGTCGCGCGGTCGATCGTCGCCAGGCGGCGATAGGCGAGCACGACGAGGAGCGGCAGAACCCCTCCCGCGACCGCGAACGCCGAGCGCGGCCCGACCAGGTCGACCAGGGCCGGCGCCGCAATCGAGCCGAGCGCGACCGCGCCCATCGCGAGACCCCACAGCACGCCGAGGACGCGCGTCAGGAGCTCGTCCGGGACGATGCGCTGCAGGAGCGTGAAGACGGCGACGTCCTCGACGCTGTTCGCGGCGCCGACGACCGCAAGGAGCGCAATCGCCGCCACGAGCTGGGGGTGCGGCGCGATCATCATCAGCGGCGCGCCCCAGAACACGAGCGCGGCTCCGAACGGGACGGCAAGGGGGCGCCCCTCGAGCGTCATCGCCCCGATCGCGCCCGCCAGCCCGCCGACCCCGACCGCCGCAGTCATGTAGCCGACGGTCCCGGCGCCCTCGTGCAACACGCGAAACGCGGCGACGACGATCAGGACGTTGAGACAGCCGCGGACGAAGGTCTGCGCCGCGACCAGGCCGATCAGCAGCCGCGCGTCCGCCGCGCCCCAGATCGAGCGCAACCCGTCCGAGACCATCCGCCTGGCGCCGCCCGTCTCCTCGGCGCCGATCTCGATTCGGCCTTCGACCCGAACGAGGCCGAGGAGGAGCGTGGCGACGACGAGGGTGCCGGCGGCTCCGGCGAAGACGACACCGGCGTTCGCGACCGACACCAGGATCCCGGCGACGAGCGGCCCGACGAGCGTGCCGAGGCTTTCGATCGTCGACGTCGCCCCGTTGGCAGCGATCAGCTCCTCGGGCGTTCGCGCCAGCGACGGCAGCAGCGCCTGCAGCGCGGGCCGGATCAGGGTGGTGGCGAGGCCGAGCACGGCGGCGAACGCGAACACGAGCAGCCTCGAGCCCGCGAAGAACGCGGCCGCAGAGCCTGCGAGCGCGGCTGCGCCGAGCAGCGTCATCGCGAGGAGGACGCGCTCGCGCCGGAAGCGGTCGCCGAGCGACGCGGCGAACGGCGCGATCACCGCCGCGGGGAGCAACCGGACGAGCCCTGCCAAGCCGACCGCGCTGGTGCCGCCGTGGTTGTAGGCGAAGACGCCGAGCGCTACGAAGTGAGCCCACTCCGCGGCGATCGCGGCGCCCCAGGCCAGCTCGACGCGCCGGACGTTCTGGTTGCGGCCGGCGGCCGCGAGCGTCGCAACCAGCTGGCTCGGCCGCACCATGGGGAGATCAAACTCCTCACGCGCGCCGGAAACAAGTTAGGGCTCGGCCGGCGGGCCGCTCATAGTCGCAACGCTATCGAGGATGGAAACCGTTTAGCCCGCGGTCTCGCGCGCCGATATGAGGGCTGATGGATCGAGCCGACTTTCCCTGGCGCTCGCTCGGGAGGATCCTCGTCGAAGACGAGCTTCTGACCTCCCAGGACCTGGAGCGGGCGCTGGCCCAGCAGCGCGAGACGGGCCGGCTGCTGGGTGAGATCCTCATCGAGCAGGGCTCGATGACCGGCGCTTCGCTCGCGCAGGCTCTGGCGAGACAACACGGCGTCGAGCTGGAGCAGGGCGATCTCGACCATGAGCCGGTCTTCGCCCCCAACGAAGCCTCGAAGAAGTGGCGCCCCCTCGGCACAGTCCTGGTCGAGAGCGGGCTCGTCGCGGAGATCGAATTGCAGGAGGCCCTCGCAGTGAAGCGCCGGCACCAGGACCGGCGGCTGGGCGAGATCCTCGTTCAGCGGGGCCGCCTCTCGCGGTCAGGCCTCGCGTCGGCACTGGCCGAGCAGCATGGCCTGAGCCTCGAAGCGCAGCTTCTCGCAGCGGAGCCCGGCGGCGTCGGGACCCCGTCGGCGACACCGAGCTACCGCGTGTGCCTGGTCGGCTACAAGGCGAGGGAGGAGCAGCGGACGTTCCTCTTCGAAAGCCCGAACCTCCTCGACGCCGCCGACTTCGCCTGCGAGTACGTCGACCAGGAAGAGCCCATCGCCGTCGAGATCGATCGAGTCGACGAGAAGGGCACGGAGACCGTGTGGACGTACAGCCGCGACCGCGCCGAGGCCGAGGCCGCGGCGAGCAAGCCGCTGGTCGAGACGTTCGGCTTCGACCCGACCCTCTGGAGCATCGACACTTAGTTACGCTCGCGCCTCGTGGTTCCCGAGGCGCCGCTCGAACAGACCGAAGCAGGGCTCCGACCGGCCGGCGAGGGCTGGTTCGTGCTCAACGCGCGCGAGGCGGCCTGGCAGGAGAGCGCCGGGCGCGGCGGGTACTGCAAGTTCGAGGGCGAGCCGCGCTTCTCGCAGCTCGGCATCCAGCTGAGAGCGCTCGGGCCGGGTGAGCCGATGTCGATGTACCACTGGGAGGCCGACCAGGAGGACTTCCTCGTCCTCTCCGGCGAGGCCCTGCTGATCATCGAGGGCGAGGAGCGGCCGCTCCGCGCCTGGGACTTCGTCCACTGCCCGCCGGAGGCGAAGCACACGATCGTCGGGGCGAGCGAGGGGTGCCTATGCCTCGCAGTCGGCGCGCGCGACAAGTCGACCGGGCGGGACTGGGGTGGCTACAGCGTCGACGAGGCGGCGATCCGCCACGGCGCCGGCGTTGAGCAGGAGACCTCGGACCCCGAGGAGGCGTACAAGCGCTTCCCGGCGCGGCAGCCGACGCGCTACCGCGACGGCTGGATTCCCGGCTAGCTGTTGTTCGCGGTCAAGTCCGGAGTCGGATACCCGGCAGGCCGGATCACGTAGACGATCCCGCCCGAGGCGGGAACCCAGGCGCGTTCGAACTGCTCGCGGTCGTAGTAGTGCTTGACCGGGTTGCCGGGCACCGTCGCCGGATCGTTGACGATCACCTGGCTCCCGTCGGCCGTGAAGCCCTCGATCACGAGCAAGTGCCCGTTCGTGCTCTTGATGTCGGAGCCCTCGAGCTTGTTCGCGTTCCAGGCGACGGAGGCCACGAGCGGGATGTGGGCCTGGATGAACGGCTCGGCCTCACGCAGGTTGTGGAGCATCGTCACGTCGCCGACGAGCCCGCGGCCGGCCGCGTAGGCCGTGTTGAACGGCCAGTTGCCGGCGCCGTTGTAGTGGTAGTCGTAGACGTAGCGCGCGGTGTAGTCGACCCACGGCTCGGCGTACGGCACCCACAGCATCTCGTCGGCGCGCGGCGCGTAGTCGTTGCCGGGGAACATCTGGTCCCAGTACGCGACGACCATCGAGGTCGAGGTCGGGCTGCACCACGCCTCGCCGCCGTTGTCGTACTGCGGGAACTCGCCGTGATGGGTTTCCTGCGAGTAGCCGGGAACGCCGAGGTCGACTTCCCCGTCGATGTCCGACCGGCTCGGGAATGAGCCCTTCGGGTTCCGGTAGTTCGAGGCGATCGCGCTCAGCCGCGTGAAGGTCGGCGTGGCACTCGTCCCGGCGCGACGGAACAGCGTCACACGCAGCTGGTATGAGATGGCGTCGTGGTCCTTCGCGAAGAAGGTGTCGATCGCGACGTACCCGTCGCGATCACCCTGTCCGCCGACCGACGTGGGGTGGAAGTCCATGTCGTTGCGGTAGGCCCACCGGCCGAGGATGTACCACTTCGCGACGTGCCCGTTGTCGAGCGTCGGCTTCATCTCGACCTGGATCCACGTGCCGGGAGGCGTCTGCGCGTTCCACGACGAGACGAGCTCGTTCCACGGGAACGAGAGCGTCGTCGGGGCGGAGGTCCACGTGCCGTACTCGTACATGCCCGAGCCGTTGGCGCCGTCGCCCGCGTAGTACGCGAACTGGTCGGTGTACGTCAGCGACCCGAGGCCGCTCGAGGCCAGCTGCAGCGACCCGTTGTTGAGAACGGTGCCGTCGCGCGTCGAGTCGGACGCATCGAGGGCGAAATTCTTGAAGTTGACGTGGTACGGCTGCGAGGCGAGTGCGGGGGCGGCTCCGGCGAGCCCGA